>JAJYMR010000175.1 GCA_021786815.1 Deltaproteobacteria bacterium | reverse complement strand
TTACGCGGGCGCGATGATGACCGGTTTCGCCGAGGCAAGGGGTGATTACATCCTCACCCTCGACGCCGACCTGTCCCACGATCCCGACTTTTTCCCCAGGATGTGGCGTGCGCGCACGCGTGGCGATATCGTCATCGCCTCGCGCTATGTGCGGGGCGGCGTCACCTACAATTCGTTTCTGCGCGAGAAGCTGAGCGACGTCCTCAACTGGGTGTTCAGGCGCGCGCTTGAGATACCGGTCGGGGACATATCGAGCGGATTTCGCCTTTACCGGCGCGAGGCGGTCGAAAACCTCGAAATCGAGTCGCGCAACTTCGAGCTCCAGGAGGAGGTGCTGGCCAAGGCCTACGCGAACGGATTCAGCGTTGCCGAAGTTCCGTTCACGTATTTCCCGCGCGGCGCAGGCAGCTCGCACGCGCGGATTCTCAAGTTCGGAATCGATCTGGCCCGTTCCGCGCTCAAGCTTCGCAGGCTCAGGAACTCGCCCGAGTCGGCGGATTACGACGAGCGCGCCTTCTACAGCCTGAACCCGCTGGAGCGTCGATGGCAACGCCGCCGCCATCAGATGATCGTCGGATGGGCTAGAGGCGCCGAGCGGGTTCTCGACGCGGGATGCGGTTCGGGCGTGATCGTCCAGAGTCTCAACAATGCCGTCGCGATGGACTCGAACCTGTCGAAGCTGCGTTTCCTGCGCCGTTACGCGATACCGTCGGTGCGGGGCTCGGCTCTTGAGCTTCCATTCCGCGACGGAGCGTTCGACTGCGTGATAAGCTCCCGGGTGCTCGAACATCTGCCCCGCGAAGAGAATCCGTTCACTGAGATGCGCCGGGTGCTCAAGGCCGGAGGAACCCTCGTTATCGGCACGCCCGACCATTCGGCCCGCGGATGGCGGGCTATCGAACCGCTTCAAAAGCTGCTCGCGCCCAACGGATACCACGGCGAGCACATCACCCGTTACACCCGCTCACAACTCGAGGAAATCCTGCTGCGCCATGGCTTTGCCTTTGAAGCGTCGGAGTACGTGGGCGGCGAGTTCATATTGAAATGCCGCAAGGTGGCGATTGCCGGAGACTCCGCGATTCCTGTCGAACCGGCCGCGCGGCCGGACGCGGCCTGAACCTTGACAAGGGAGGGATTACGATGCCGAAAGCCAGAGTCCGCGACGTGAACCTGCATTACGACGTGCGAGGCGCCGGCGACCCGATAGTCATGATAATGGGACTCGGCGCAAGCTCCGCTGCGTGGGACCCGCGGCTCGTCGAGGACCTGGCGCGCTCGTTTTCGGTTGTGACTTTCGACAATCGCGGGACGGGCCAGAGCGACAAGCCGGACATCCCGTACTCGCTCGAGATGTTCGCCGACGACACGGCCGGCCTGATGGACACGCTCGGGCTCCGACGCGCGCATATCTTCGGCGTTTCGATGGGCGGGATGATCGCGCAGGAGTTCGCGCTGCGCCATCCGGGCCGCCTCCAGACGCTGACGCTCGGATGCACCACGGCGGGTGGCGCGCACGCGGTGGCGCCACCGCCCGAGTCGCTTGCGATTCTCACCGCGCCGCGCGAGGGCGTGCCTGCCGACGAGATCATCCGGCGCGGATGGCCGCTCGGGTACACGCCCGAGTATATCCGCGATCATCGCGACGAACTCGAAGCTGCCATCCCGCGCCTGCTCGAGCATCCCACGCCGCCCTACGCCTTCAAGCGCCAGCTCGAAGCGACCTACACGCTCAAAACGTGGGACCGGCTGCCCCAGATAAAGGCGCCGACCCTGGTGATCACCGGCGCGCGGGACGTCCTGATTCCCTCGCGCAACTCGGAGCTTCTCGCGCAAAGGATTCCCGGCGCACGGCTGCATCTGATCGCTAACGCGGGTCACGCCTTCATGGGCCAGGCGCGCGCGGAGTTCGTGCGGGTCTTTGTGCCGTTTCTGAAAGAGCATCCGATCCGGGGCTAAGATCGCGTCCGGCAAACAGTCTGGCGAACGGCCTCAAGGTGGAACGGGATTCTCCGCGTTGCTCAGAACGACGGAAGGCGGCGTTTCCGCGGTCGTTTCGAGCGAAGTCCGCGAAGCGAAAAAACGAACCCCATTCCGCCGGCCTTTGAGAGGAGTTCTTTCGCTTCGCTCGACCGGGATGACCCGCAAGCAAGCCCGCGATGATTGCGGAATGCGGCTTTAGCCGAGTAAATTTCACTTGGAAACCTGTAACTTGCCGCCTCGGCCCCGTTGTTTTCGCTCCCGTTTCCCAATTACGATTTCCTAAGGCCGCGAAAACGGAGGCACAATGTCCCGCTTAAGCATACTTTCCAACGAAGACTTGGCTGAGGGCCTGCGCGAGCAGGCGGTAGCCGCGGAGGCCGCGGGCGCAAGCTCGACGGTGCTGCGGGTTTTGGGCCATCGGCCCGAAATGATCCAGTCCTATTTCAACTTCTACTTTCCGCTTCACAATGGCGGCCTCGTCGATCCGGCACTCAAGGAGCTGGTGCGGCTCAGGATCGCCGAACTGAACCAGTGCCTCACGTGAAGGAAGGCCCGCTTTCCATCGGCGATGGAAAAAGGACTGACCGAGGAGAAAATTTCGCGCCTGGCCAATTATATGAGCGATCCCTCGTTCACCGAGCGGGAGCGGATTGCGCTCGAGTTCGCCGAACGGCTCGCTCGCGACCATCATTCGCTCGACGACGGGTTCTTTCAGCGGATGCGCTCGGCTTTCAGCGACGCCGAAGTCGTCGAACTCGGGATGGCGATCGGGCAATACATAGGCTTCGGCAGGCTTCTGATGGTG
>JAJYMR010000420.1 GCA_021786815.1 Deltaproteobacteria bacterium | reverse complement strand
CCTTTAGAAACGAAACCGCGGCCATCGCGTCGAGCACGCACTCGCCGAACTCGTTCGGGTTGCGGTAATTGACCCTGAGCACGCTCACTCCGCGCCGGGGCATCTCAAGGCCAAGGCGCGGATACAGCCAGGCGGGACCGTCGAATCCGCCTAGCGCCCCGCTTACGCATATCGCCGCGCGGCCGGGCTCGGCGGCGGGATGAAGAATGACAGGGAGCGGGCCGCGCGTGGTGTGAATCGTAAGCCAGCGCGCGCCGGCGACTTCCGGCCCGCGCTCAAGCCCAACGATTTTCAGGTTTAATCCCGTCTCCATCGCGAAGCTCAACGAACATAGCCGATATGGCGAATGAACCGCGAGCCGTCCGCGGAGCCCGCACAACGCGCGCCGCAGTTGCCCTAGCGTCGCACGGGATTGTTCTCAACCGTGTGAGTGACGTGGATCTGGCGCTCCTTGAAGTACCAGCGGCCGCCGTCCTTCACCAGCTTGTCTAGGTAGTAGCCGGCGACGGAGTAGGGGTTGCCGCCGGTCTTTGGGACCGCATCCGCGATCAGGTAGCACTGCGCCGTCGCTTCGTTGCCCGACACGTCGATCGCCGGGTTGGTGACGCAATGCCGCAGATGATCGACGCGTCCGCGCAGGTCGCGATGGTAGTTCACGTACCACTCGCGAATCGCGGCGCGTCCGTGAACCGGAGGCTCTCCCGAGTAGACGGGCATCAGGGTTGCGTTTTCGTGGAACAGGGCCGCGACGTCGTCGGCGGTGCCCTTGTCCACCGCGAAACAATAACGATAGAGGACCTGCTGGATGGCTACGATGTCGTCAGTCATGGCTGGCATCTCCGTGTTGCCGATGCGAACCGTCTTTTGGCCTGGAAACGCCGAACCTTGTCCGGCGTTTCGGGATTTCCGCGAAAAATCCCGGGCGGCTCGCCATCCAGGAATTTCCGCGTCGAAGTTACAGCTTCAAATTGGCCGTATAGATCGAAGGCTATATCCGCCGCAAGGTTGCGAAACGGAAATCGGCGCGATGATGGTTGCGCGGTTTACTTCGGAGCAAGCCAGGACGGGTCGAATTGTTCGTCAGGATGGCCGAGCATCCGGAGCCCGTAGCGGGCCATTTCGATAAGCCGCTCGATACGCTCGACGAGTTCCGGCCGGTCGGCCTGGGATGCGAGCGCGAGTTGCCCGACCGTGGCGCGCAGGTTGTCCTTCAGGACCTCGACGGCGCGCTCAAGGGTTTCGCGTTCGCTCGCGCGCTCCCGGCGCTGGCGAATCTCACGAAGGACTTCGCGGATGGAGATCACTTCTCCCATGGCTCAGGCGCTCCAACTGCTTTTGGCCCTGAAAGAAGTTTAGCAGCCGTGCGCGATTGCGACACGGGGAGGGAAGGGAACAACGCTCGGGCAACGACGTGGAAAAATCAGGCGTCGGCGGATGCCCGAAACCGCCGACGCCCGCTCTTCGCGAATCTTTATTTCTTTTTCAAGATGCCGGTCATGCCAAAACTTATACCGACGCCGGTCTCGTACTGCGATGAAATCGCACCGGAGCCGGAGGCTTTGGGGAACGGGCTCGTGAGTCCCTCTGTTGCCAGCAAAGGATTGATAATCGAGTACGAGCCGCTGAAGCTGCCGGTGGTTTCACTGGTGGGGCAGGAAAAGCCGCCGACGGTGAAAAGCAGAATCGGAGCCTGCTTCTGGTTCAGCATCAGGCCGATGCCCGTCGTTGCAACGCAGGGGATAGGTCCGGCCGGCGACGGAACCAGGATGTACGTGCCGGTCGTTGGCTCTTCGTATGCGCTCAGATCCTGGATGAGATCGAGCACGACAAAGTTGTTTGCGCCTACGCCGGTTCCCTTCATCAGGCCTTCGTACTCGGTGCACGGGCAGAGCGGTGAGCCTTGTGCGCCAATGGAGCAATCGAACGTGTTTGCGCCGCTCGTACCCGTTATCGTGCAAGCTTTACCCGTGGGTGCCCCCACGCCAATCCCTGAAAAGGTTGCAATCCCGGCGAGCGGCGAAGCCGCGTTAGCGATTGCGCCCGGCGCGACGACGAACAGCGCACAGGCCGCCGACAGGATCATTATCTTCAGTATCTTCAGTTGTTTCATCGGATTTGCCCCTCTGCGAAAGTTGTCTCCCCCGACTTCATTCGCCGAACGACGACGATTACTTCCGTTTGACCTTGCCGTTCATCGTGAAAATTATCCCGCCGGCCGCCGTGATCTGCCCTGATATCGAGCCCGAGCCGGTAGCATTGGGAAACTTGGCCGGAAGCCCTTCAGTCTTTAGCAAGGGATTAATCACGCCATAGGAACCGCTGAAAGTAGTTGGCTCGCCCGGGCAGATGTAGCCGCCTACGGTAAAAAAGAGACCCGGAAGCCCGAGGGAGTGCAGCATCATGCCAACGCCGGTCACGGCGTTGCAGGTAAGAGGACCGCCCGGTGACGGCACAACGATGTACGAGCCAGGGACTCCGCTGCTGTCGGTGATGAGGTCGAGCTTTACCTCGCCCGCAGGGATGCTCGACTTCATCTGTCCGTCGTACTCGGTACAAACGCACGTCGGGCTCATGTCCTGCCTGTCGCCGTTCGCGCATACATACGTTTCTGGAGGAAGGAGCGAGCAGTCCACAGGCTCGGTTATGTTTGTCACCGGTTTTTTCGGAACCATCGCTCCGCCCGCGAAACCGGAAAAGTTTGCTATTCCGGCGAGCGGCGAAGCCCCGTTGGCTATTGCGGCTGACGCGACGGCAAACAAGGCCGAGGCCGCAAAAAGGACAAGGATTCTTATCTGCTTCATG
>JAJYMR010000146.1 GCA_021786815.1 Deltaproteobacteria bacterium | reverse complement strand
CGGAGTCAGCCTGCGAAAGGCGCGGCGGCGGGCGCGGTGGTTATCAATTCGTCGCCGACGGTGGTGGTGAATCGGGGCGATTCGCCGCTCGACCTGGAGCATCGCATGCTCGAGGTCCTGAGGCGTCATCGCGACGCCCTCTACGAGCAGTGGCAGCGCGAGCGCGACAAGCGGCTCAGGACCGAATTCTAGGAGGCCAAGACAGGGCAGTGTTTGCGATCCTGGGAGATATCGTGTTCGAGGTCGTGAGCTCGCCGGAGAATCTGAGCTCGATGCGGCAGTACGACTACGTGGAGCAGCGCGTGGTCCAGGACCGGCCGCGGCTCCAGTGGCTTGCCGACGAACTCGAGCTTATCGAGTTCGAGATGCTGCTGCACAGCACGGTGGCCAACCCGGCGCTCAGGCTTTTCGAGCTGGAGACGGCGGCGATGCTGCACGAGGCGCTGCCGCTCGTGTTCGGCAACGGCGATTACCGCGGCTTTTTCGTGATCGTGACGCTCGGGGTGATCTCGCAGCAGCATTCGGCCTGGGGCGACCCGCTCGCGATACGGGTGCGGATGGTGCTGCGCGAGTGGCCGTTCGCGCTCGATCCGAACCAGCCGCCGGTGCCGAACTTCACGCCGCTCGGGCTGGTTTCAGCGCCGGGCGGAGCGGGGACGGCCTCGCTTGCGGCTCCGGCGGGCCTCGGAACGCTTCCCGTTCCGGGCGTGTCGGCGCTGCTCACGCCGGGCGTATCCGCAGCCGCGCCCTCGGCGACGGTTCAGCCGGGCGATATTTCGACCGCAGTGATTACGCGTAGCGCGGTGAGCTGATGGCGACAGCGAGCTTCATCACGCATATCACCGCGGCGGGCGAGAGATGGGACCTGCTTGCGTGGCGCTATTACGGCAACCCGACGCTTTACAGCCCGATTATCATGGCCAACCCGTTGGTGCCGATCGAGCCGGTATTCGAAGCGGGGCTTACCGTGCTGATTCCGATTCTCCAGCAGAGCCAGGCGGCGGCCGTCAACCTGCCGCCGTGGAAGCAGCAGTCGGCGCAGTAGGGCGGAGGCGCGATGGGCATTTCAGCGACCGCATACCCGGTGCGCACGCCCCAGTGGGTACTCACGTACCAGGGAGTGGATATCACG
Source organism: Deltaproteobacteria bacterium (assembly GCA_021786815.1). GTDB lineage: Bacteria > Desulfobacterota > Binatia > Binatales > Binataceae > DTIX01. The sequence continues at coordinate 1,674 of JAJYMR010000146.1, read as the reverse complement.
TCCGGCATATCGCCAATGGTCGTCGGCATTACATACATCGACCATCTGGACGCGCTCTCGGGCGAAATGGAGATCGAGGTCGAGGACCACGACCGCAAGTGGCAGGGGCCGTGGTATCCGGGCTTGGGCGACCAGGTCAACCTGACGATCGGCTACGTGGGGGAGCAGATGCTGCCGTGCGGCGACTTCGAGCTGGACCAACTGGAGCTTTCGGGTCCGCCCGACGGCTTTCGGATGCGCGGGCTCGCGGCGTTTGTAACGCCGGCGCTGCGAACGGCGAACAGCGCGGGCTACGAGGGACAGACGCTGCTCGGGATCGCGCGGACGATCGCGGCGAAATACGGCTACTCGGTGGTGAGCGCCGGAGGCGCGGCCGATTTGAGCTTCGAGCGCGTGACGCAGAACGGCGAGAGCGATCTCGCGTTTCTGAAGCGCCTTGCGGCCGAGCACGATTTCGACTTTACGGTGCGCGGGACGGCGCTGGTGTTCTACGCGCGCTCGGCGCTGGAAGGAGCGCCGGCCGTGGAGACGCTGACGCGCTCGGACACGCTCAGCTTCGGGTTCGTCAATCGCACCCGGCGGATTTACGGGTCGGCGACGGTCGCGTACCAGGATCCGGCGACGAAAAGCCTGATCGCGCAGACGGCGAATTCGTCGGCGCAGATGCCGACCGGGGACATTCTGAAGCGGGCGGTGCGATGTGAGAACGGGCAGCAGGCCGCGCTCAGGGCGCGCGCGGCGCTTCATGCGAAGAACCTCAAGTTCGTCGAGGGAGTGCTCCGGATGCCAGGGTCGGCGACGCTCGCGGCGGGCAACAACGTGACGCTTTCGGGCTTCGGCAATCTCGATGGCGTCTACATGATACGCAGCGCGCGGCATCGTTTGACGCGCGACGGCGGGTACGTGACGGACGTGGAGGTAAGGCGTGTCGAGTGAAGAGATTCGCGCGGCGTGGCCGATGCGCGTCGGGATCGTTAAGCAGCAGGACGCCGCAACGGCGCGGGTGCGCGTGGTGTTTCCCGATCTGGATCAGATGACGAGCTACTGGCTTCCGATCGTGGTGCCGAAGACGCAGGACGACAAGGCGTACTGGATTCCCGATATCGGCGAGCAGGTCGTATGCCTGATGGATATCCGCTACGAGGCGGGAGTGGTGCTCGGAGCGATCTATTCGCAGGTCGATACCACTCCGATCGCGAGCACGGACAAGTTTTACCTTGGGTTCAAGGACGGCAGCGCCTTCGAGTACGACCGCTCGGCGCATGTGCTGAGTCTTAGCTTTGCCGACGGAACCGTGATCATCTACGACGCGGGCGCGAAGACGCTCACGATGAGCGGGGCGGCCGGCTGCTCGGCCGAGGTGAGCGTGCCCGAGGGAATAACGCTTTCGTCGGGAAGCGCGTACGTGAAGATCAATCCGAATGCCGACGGCAACGTCCATATTTCGCCCGTGCCGGTGACGCCGTGAGCATGGCCGTGGGCGCCCGAAGCGAGGGAGCGGCGGCGGGCGAGGCCGCGCGCCGGAGGATGCGATGAGCGCGGATGCCGTGACGCTTGCGGATATCACTTCGGCCGACTGGTCGCTCAAGCTGGGCGCGATCGGGGAGGTGGTGCAGGGGATCGAGGACGTGGAGCAGTGCATCCAGATAATCCTGACCACGCCCAGGGGATCGG
>JAJYMR010000194.1 GCA_021786815.1 Deltaproteobacteria bacterium | reverse complement strand
GTGCGCGCGAGTTCCGCCTGTCTCGGAGTCAGTTGCTCCTTCTGCCGGCAGAGCATCTCGCCCGCGAGCGCAAGCGAAGTCAGAGGCGTCCTGAGTTCATGCGAGAGCGTTGCGACCAGGTTGGTGCGGACGCGATCCTGGTCCCGCAGGTAGGTGACGTCCTGCAGAATCAGCAGCGTGCCGAGCGGGGTGCCGTCCTTGTGCCGAAGCGCGACCGGCTTCAGCACGTAGGAATGGTCGCGGCCGCGCACGTGCAATTGCACCTCGACGCGCTGCGCCTCCGGCTCCGCCTTGCGCATCTGGCGCAGAGCGTCGCGGATGCGCAGGTAATGCGGATGGTTGCTGCTCAGATCGTCGAACGGACTGCCCAGCGCCTCGGCCGGCTCCACGCCGACGATGAACGCGGCGACTTCGTTTATATGGGTGACCAGGCCGTCCGTATCGATCAGGACAATCCCGTCTTCGAGCCCGTCGATTATCGCCTCGATCTTGCTCTTCTCGTAGAGCAGGCGCTCGACGTTGAGCTTTTCGTATTGCTCCAGGCGCTCCGCCATCTGGTTGAACTCGCGCGCGACGGCGTCAAGCTCCTCCAGGCGCTGCGGTCCGAGCCGCACCTCGGACTTGCGCTGGCTTACGCCGCGCAGCCGTTCCGCCAGCTCCGTAAGCGGCCTGGACAACGCGAGGCCAAGCCCCCAGGACAAGACCGCGCCGGTCAGGAACAACCCGATCAGGCCCACCGCGAACTCGTAGGTAAGCCGCTGTCCAAGCTCCATCGCGCGGCTGTCCGCCCTGAACATCGCGGCCTCGTTTATCGCCACAAGGTCGTCGAGCCGCGCGTGCAGTTCGGCAAATTCCTGGTCGTGACGCGCGCCGGCGGGCGAAGCGGCGATCTCGCCGAACAGGCGGCGGCCACGCGCCTCGATATCGCGGGCAAGCTCGGGCTCGCCAGGCTCGGTGAAATCGTGCTTCTCGATGTCCATCCAGTGCATGAATCGGCTTCGCGCGGCGGGCAAGGCCTGGGAAGCATTGCCTTCGAGCTCCGCGATCTGCAACTCGTGAAGCGCGGCGTGCATGTGCTGGGCGGCTTCGATACTGACGTAGTTGCGGTAAAGGGTCTTCCGGATGGCGCCGCCGAGTTCATAAACCCGGGGCAACGCGTACACGCCAAGGCCAACCGCAAGCAGGACCAGGAGCAGGGTGCCGTTGCGGATCCGGCTTCGCAACGAGGGCTTGCCGATCATTGCTTTTCGGCCTCGTCGCTGGTGATTTCGACGTCGAAGTCGCTGGCCTGCGCGATAAGCCGAAGTGGTATGTCTCCGCGCAGCCATCGGCGCCATATCGGCTGATGGCTCCGGCCTACGATAATCTTGGTAACCCCCTTCTCGCGCGCGAAGTCCAGCATCGCCTTGACCACGTCGTCGGCCTTGAGCCACACGGTTTCGGCGCCGAGATCGCTGGCGAGGTTGATATTGTCGAGCAGAGTGACGAAATCGGCGGTTTTGATCTTCCGGATCGATTCGGCCGGGGTTTCGACGTGCACCGCGTACCAGTCGGCGTTGAGTTGGCCCGCGATACGCGATGCCTTGCGCAGAAGGGTTCCGGCTTCCGCCGGATTCGATGATAGCCCGACCATCACGCGCTCGGTGACCTCGGGACGGCGTCCGCCTTCGCGTCTGAGCGCCTCGCGGTCCTCGCGCTGGCGGCTCAACCCGCGCGCAATCTCGCGCAGGGAGAGTTCGCGCAGCGAGGCGAGGTTGCTCGGCTTGAAGAAATTCTTCAGCGCGTGCTCGATCTGCGAGGCCGGATAGATTTTTCCCTCGCGCAGGCGCTCGCGCAGCGCCTCGACCGTCACGTCAACGTTGACGATCTGGTCCGCCCGGATCAGAAGCGAATCCGGCACGGTCTCTCGCACGTCAACGCCCGTCATGCGCTTTATGAGCGGATTCAGGCTCTCGACGTGCTGGATATTCATCGCGGTGATGACGTTGATACCGCCGGCGAGCAATTCCTCGACGTCCTGGTAGCGTTTTTCATGACGCGAGCCCGGCGCGTTGGTATGAGCCAGCTCATCGACGATTGCGATCTCAGGCTTGCGCGCCAGAATCGCATCGAGGTCCATCTCCTCGAGAATCACGCCGCGATATTCGAGCTTGCGGCGCGGGATTACCTCGAGGTCGCCGATCTTTTCCGCCGTCTCGGCGCGGCCGTGGGTTTCGACGAGCCCGAGCACGACATCGGCGCCCTTGGCACGAAGCTGATGCGCCTCCTCGAGCATCCGCCACGTTTTGCCGACGCCCGCGGCGGCGCCGACGTATATTTTGAGCCGCCCTTTGAGCGGCTGCGCGACCAGATCCAGGAAAGTTTCCGGCTCAGGACGCTCGTCGTTCTTCATGCAGATGTTTTTCGGCTACCGATGGCCTCCTGATCAAGCTTATCCTGTCGCCCGAGCCCGCAAAATCCGGGGGCCGGCGCCGGCGCTAATCGCGGTTCGACGCGCCTTCGCCCGGTTTCAGGGCGTCCAGAGCGAGGTTGAGCCTCAGGACGTTGACGCGCGGTTCGCCGAAAATCCCAAGCCATCGCGCCCGGGTATATTTGCGCACCAGGCGCGCGACCTCAGCCGCTTCGATTCCGCGCACCTTTGCGACGCGCGCAATCTGTATTTCCGCCGCCGCGGGGCTGATGTCCGGATCGAGTCCGCTTCCCGACGCGGTCACCAGGTCAACGGGAACCTGGCCCGCCGAGACGCCCGGATTTGCGGCAAGCACCTTCGCAAGCCGCGCGTGGATGTCCTTGATAAGCACCTTGTTGGTCGGTCCAAGGTTGGAACCGCCCGAACTGGTCGCGTCATAGCCCTTGTCGCCCGCCGCGGAGGGCCGGGGATGGAAATACCGCGGTGCGTCGAAATTCTGTCCGATAAGGCTCGAACCGATCACGTGGCCGTCGCGCATAACCAGGCTGCCGTTGGCCTGAAACGGGAACAGCACCTGCGAAAGCAGCACCATCAGAACCGGGTAGGCGATCCCGGTGAGCAACGTGAGCACCAGCGTCATTTTGATCGCGGTCCAGATTCTCATCGCCGTCGTCCTATGCCAGATGAAGCGCCGCGACCAAAAGGTCGATCGCCTTGATGCCGATGAACGGGACTATCACGCCGCCGAGTCCGTAAATCAGCAGGTTTCGCGTCAGAATCGACGCCGCGCCGAGCGGGCGATAGGTCACGCCCCGCAGCGCCAGCGGGATGAGCGCGATGATGATGAGGGCGTTGAAGATGACGGCTGACAAAATCGCGCTTTGCGGCGTCGCCAGATGCATGATGTTGAGCGCCTGAAGCTGCGGATAGCCCACCATGAACATCGCCGGAATTATTGCGAAGTATTTCGCCACGTCGTTGGCGATCGAAAAGGTGGTGAGCGCGCCGCGCGTGATCAGAAGCTGTTTGCCGATCTCGACCACTTCCATGATCTTGGTCGGATTGGAATCGAGATCGACCATGTTGCCGGCCTCGCGCGCCGCCTGGGTGCCCGCGTTCATCGCGATACCGACGTCGGCCTGGGCCAGGGCCGGCGCGTCGTTGGTGCCGTCGCCGATCATCGCGACCAGCTTTCCCTGTGCCTGCTCGTCGCGGATGATCTTGAGCTTGGTCTCGGGAGTGGCCTCGGCCACGAAATCGCCGACGCCCGATTCCTTCGCAATAGCCGCGGCGGTAAGGGGATTGTCGCCGGTGATCATCACCGTGCGAAGCCCCATCGCGTGCAGCCGGTGAAAGCGTTCGCGGATTCCTTCCTTGATGACGTCCTTCAGATAGATCACGCCGAGCGGACGCGGTCCGTCGGCGACGACCAGGGGCGTGCCGCCCTGTTTTCCGATTCCCTCGACAATCGAGGTAAGTTCGCCCGGAACCTCGCCACCGCTCTCGCGCACGAACGCGGCGATACGATCGCTTGCGCCCTTGCGGATACATCGCCCGTCGAAGTCAACGCCGCTCATCCGCGTCTGCGCGGAAAAGGGAATGAAGTTCGCGTGGATTTCGGCGAGTTCGCGCCCTCTCAGTCCGAACCGGTTCTTGGCGAGAACGACGATTGAGCGGCCCTCGGGCGTCTCGTCGGCGAGCGAAGCAAGTTGCGCCGCCTCGGCAAGCTGGGCCGGGTCGACGCCGTTAACCGGGATGAAATCGGCCGCCATCCTGTTACCGAGCGTGATCGTTCCGGTCTTGTCCAGAAGCAGCGTATCCACGTCGCCAGCCGCCTCGACCGCGCGCCCCGACATCGCAAGCACGTTGTGCTGCACGAGGCGATCCATCCCGGCAATCCCGATTGCCGAGAGCAGGCCGCCGATCGTGGTCGGGATAAGGCAGACCAGCAGCGCCACCAGCACCGGCAGCGTCAGCGTCGTGCCGCCGTAAAGCGCGAACGGGTAGAGGCTCACGCACACGAGCATGAAGACGATCGTGAGCCCCGCCAGCAGGATCGAGAGCGCGATTTCGTTCGGAGTCTTCTGACGCTGCGCGCCTTCGACCAAGCCTATCATCCGGTCGAGGAACGTCTCGCCAGGGTTGGCGGTTATCTTGACCTTGATCCAGTCCGAGATGACGGTGGTACCGCCGGTGACCGCGCTGCGATCGCCGCCGCTTTCGCGGATAACCGGCGCCGACTCTCCGGTAATCGCCGCCTCGTTGACGGCCGCTACACCCTCGATCACGGTGCCGTCGCCCGGTATCACCTCGCTCGCGCGCACTATCACGACGTCGTCGCGGCGAAGCGAGGTCGCCGACACAACCACCTCGGCGCCGTCTCGAATCAGGTGAGCCTGGGTCTCGGTCCGGGTCTTGCGCAGGTTATCGGCCTGCGCCTTGCCGCGTCCCTCGGCCATCGCCTCGGCAAAGTTGGCGAAAGCCACGGTGAACCAGAGCCAGAGCGCGATTTGCAACTCGAAGCCCAGGAGTTTCGAGCCGCCGTGAAACAGGTTCACGCCCAGGATGAGCGTCACAGCGGCGGCCGTGACCTCTACCACGAACATCACCGGGTTGCGCGCCTGGATGCGCGGGTCGAACTTGTACAGCGAGTTTATCAGCGCGCCCTTGACGATCGTGGGTTCCCAGAGCGCCGTTTGTTTGCGTTGAGCCATTGGAATATCTGTCCCGTGGTCAGTAAAGCCGATGGCGGAGCATCGACAACTGCTCGACAATCGGTCCGAGCGCGTCGGCCGGAAAGAAAGTCAGCGCCGCGACAATCAGGATCACGCCCGTCAGCAGCATGACGAAGATCGCCCCGTCGGTCGGAAACGTGCCGGCGCTCGGAGGTATCGCCTTTTTGGCCGCGAGCGAGCCAGCCATCGCCAGCACCGGAATCATCATCATAAACCGCCCGAAGAGCATCACGACCGCGAGCGTGACGTTGTAGAAGGGCGTGTTGGCGTTGAGCCCCGCGAATGCCGAGCCGTTGTTCGCCGACGCTTCCGTAAACGCGTAGAGGATTTGCGAGAAGCCATGCGGGCCGGGATTGCTGATACCCGCCAGGCCCGCCTTCGTCACCACCGCGATTCCCGCCGGCAGCAGGATTACGGTGGGAAAGATCAGGATGAACAGCATCGCGAGCTTCATCTCGCGCGCTTCGATCTTCTTGCCCAGGTATTCGGGCGTTCGCCCCACCATCAGCCCCGCGATAAAGACCGCGAGCACCGCCATCACCAGCATCCCGTAGAGCCCCGAGCCGACTCCACCGAAGATGATCTCGCCGATCTGCATGTTAAGTAGCGGAACCAGCCCGCCGAGCGGCGTGAAGCTGTCATGCATCGAATTGACCGCGCCGCATGAAGCGTCGGTGGTGACCGTCGCAAACAGGGCGGAATCAACGATCCCGAAGCGGACCTCCTTGCCCTCCATGTTGCCGCCGCTCTGCGTCGCGCTTGCGTGCGTGTTGATTCCGAGCGCGGCCATCTGCGGGTTGCCGCTCTGCTCGCTCCACGTCGCCACCGTGGCGCCAATCAGGAACAGCAACGTCATCGTTACAAACAGCGCCCATCCCTGCCGCCTGTCGCCTGCCATCGCGCCAAACGTATGCGTCAGCCCGGCGCCGATCGCGAAAATCGCGAGCACCTCGAGCAGGTTGGCGAGCGGCGTCGGGTTTTCATACGGATGGGCCGAGTTGGCATTGAAGAAGCCACCGCCGTTGGTGCCGAGTTCTTTGATCGCCTCCTGCGAAGCGACCGGCCCCTGCGGGATTACCTGTTCGGCGCCCTCCACGGTTTTGGCGTGGGTGTAAGGATTGAAATTCTCGGGCACGCCCTGCCACACGAGCACCAACGTGAGGACCACGCATAGCGGCAGGAGCACCCACAGCGTCGCGCGCACCATATCGACCCAGAAATTGCCGATAGTGCGCGCGGAGCGGCGCACGAACCCGCGAATCACGGCGATCGCAACCGCGATCCCCGCAGCCGCCGAGACGAAATTGTGAAAGGCGAGCCCCGCCATCTGCGTCAGATAGCTCATCGTGGTCTCGCCCGCGTAGGCCTGCCAGTTGGTGTTGGTGGTGAAGCTTGCCGCCGTGTTGAACGCGAGGTCGGATGCAACCGCGCCCAGATGCTGCGGGTTGAGCGGCAGGAATTGCTGCAAGCGCTCGAGCGCGTACAGCACGAGCATCCCCGCCATGCTGAAAAGCAGCATCGAGACGGCGTACTCGATCCAATCCTGCTCGGTTTCAGGATGAACCCCGCAGACGCGGTAAATCGCACGTTCCAGCGGCTTGAGCACCGGATCGAGCATCGTTGGCTCACCGGCGAACACGCGCGCCATGTATAGTCCAAGCGGCACGCTAATCGCCGTGACCAATACCGTGAACAGGCCAATCTGAATGGCCGCATTCTCAAACACAGATGTTCTCCAGGGCTAGAACTTTTCCGGACGGAGCATCGCGTACACCAGGTACGCGGTCAGCCCGACTGCGAGCACCACTCCCATAACCAGTTCCCAGGTGCTCATAGCTGGGCGCATCCCCATACGTAGGCGAGAGAAATTCCAAAAAAGAGGACACTCCCGGCAATGAAAATGAGGTCCATCAGCATGCCATCAAGCGAGCAGCAGTTTCCGTGCCTATGAGACGCCGCCCAAACACAAGGGATTTTCACCGACGAGCACTTGGCAATTTTCACGTTGCACGACCCGACCGTGCAAATTGCAGTATCCAAAGGGCACACCCGGCAGCGACCGCATCTCGCCGTGCCACCCTTGAGCGCGACGAAATCGAGGTCGGGTCCGAGTGGGCGACGGCCGAATCGGGTCTGGATCGTTCGCCTGATTGGCAAGTGTGGCGCAAGCCTTACGTTGCCCGGACGAGAGAATTTGCGCTACGCCAGATACCGAAGGGAGTTAGCCACGATGAGGAAGACCAAAATCGCCCTTGCGACGATTGCTGTTGCCGGCCTGCTTGCGCTCGGCCTCGCGAGGCCGACAACGGCCGCCGAAGATGCGAGCGCCGCCGCGCAGCTCACCGCTATCCTTAACGGTCCGCAACGCTCAGCAGCGCACAAGGCTCGTGATCGCTACCGCCATCCGGTGCAGACTCTGACCTTTTTCGGGATCAAGCCCAACATGACCGTGGTCGAGATTTGGCCGGGCGCGCAGGGATGGTACACGGAGATTCTCGCTCCTTTCCTTCGCGATCATGGAAAGCTTTACGAGGCGATCTCGCCGCGCGACAAGGAAAAATTCCACTCAAAGCTGGCCGCGGATCCCGCCGTGTACGGAAAGATAATCGTCACCGAACTGGCTCCGCCCGAAAAGACCGAAATCGCGCCGCCGGGCTCGGCGGATATGGTGCTGACGTTTCGTAACGTCCACGATTGGCTGCGCGGCGGACCGGACGCCGCGGAGCCTTATTTCCAGGCGTTCTATCGCGTGCTCAAGCCGGGAGGAATTCTTGGCGTCGTCGATCACGCCGCGCGCCCCAACCTCCCGTATGATCCGAAAGCGATGTCCGGCTACGTGCGGCCGAGCGAGATGATAAGCCTCGCAGAGAAAGCCGGCTTCAAACTGGTCGCGCAGTCGGACATTAATGCCAATCCGAAGGACGACACCAACCATCCCGCCGGAGTGTGGACGCTGCCACCGACCTTGCGTCTGGGCAACAAGGACCGCGCGAAGTATCTCGCGATCGGCGAGAGCAATCGCATGACGCTCAAGTTCGTAAAGCCGCGATAAAGAAGGCGAAGGGGCAACCGCCGCCGGACAACCCGCCGCTCGTCGCAATCCACTGATTTTACGATGCGCTCTGCTGGAGCGGGCGGCGGGGATCGAACCCGCGACGTCCAGTTGCGCGGGACGGAGGTCGATTTAGTTCCTGGAACGGGAGGACTCCCACGGGAGAAGTCTCCCGTCGTCCAGGACCTCGAAGAGCCTTTCGTCCCACCGACGAGAGAAATATTCACGGACGGCCTTGAGCCAGGCTTCGACCCGAACCCGCAGCGGCAGACTCTGGCTTACTCGGGAAACGATAACCGCGGAACGCGTCAGCGGAAGGTCAAGGAACTCCTGATCGTGCGTAAGAAAGAGCTGCTCTTCGGAATCGAGCCGCGCGATGATGGCCGCATCAGGGATCCCACGCAACCCGAGCAGAATTATGTGCTCTACTTCCCGCCCGTCATCGCGTAAATTCTGAACCAGAGCGAGCGGAAAGTTCTCATCGAGAAGGATTTTCATCCGAGCTGCCGACCGCTGGAGGCAAATGTGCCGCCACATGCGCCGCATATCGGAGAACTGTGGAAATCTGTTCGCGGGTCAGATGATACTCGGAGCTGAGGTCGTCAATCGAATCTCCCGAGGCAAGTCCTCCGAGAATCGTCGCGACATCGATGCGAGTCCCCGTGATGCAGGGCTTTCCGAAGCGGATTTTCGGATCCATCGAAATGCCTGGGAACACTTCCACGTCCAAGCCTCCACAACTCAGCGTATCATAAGGGGCGGGGCCCTGTCGCTCGGTCAGCGCCGTCCCCTGCCTGTCTGTCGGAGTCCCGCCGCTTTGCCGCGAAATCAGGGTCTGGAGCGGGCGGCGGGGATCGAACCCGCGACGTCCAGCTTGGGAAGCTGGCATTCTACCGCTGAATTACGCCCGCTCTACTCTCAATTCCTAACAGAGCATGGCGCCGCGGCCAAGCATTGCCCCTAACGTTGATTGAGAGCGTACATCCGACGCCGCAAAGCGCGGGAATTTTCGTCTAAAAATGGATGCGGTGCCTTTGGCGACACATCCAAAGGCTGCTATGAGTTTGCGTGACGGGGATTTTGAGCGTGCCAGTTCGCCAGTGCCGCTTGCCTGCCTGCCGGATGGCCCTTTTTATTGCGGAATTCTAGACCAGATGAAATTGCGAAAGTTCTTCCTTCGAACCGCCGTGATGGCGGCCACTGTAACACTGCTCGCGGTCGCAACCGTACGCGCCGCGGACACCAATGCTAACCAGGACGGATTCTTTGGCGCCGTCGCCAAATTATTCGGCTTCAATCCCGGAGGCCCCAACCATTTTGCGACGCCCGAGCCCACGCCCGACAAGGGACCGATCTCGTCCGGCACGTTCCGCGTGACCGGAAACATCGATCCGGGACGCCAGTTCCATATGGCGGCGCTGCTCAACGACGGAAAGGTTCTGATCGCAGGCGGCGTCGGCGAGCAGGGAATCGGGGTTCTGTTCAGCGCCGAACTGTACGACCCCGCCACGTTCAAATTCAATTACACCGGTCGGATGAGCGAACCGCGCAGCGTCGCGACCGCGACCAAGCTCAAAGACGGCAAGGTGCTGGTCGTCGGCGGCGAGTACACCACGCCCGAGGGATTCACCCAATTGCTCTCTTCCAGCGATATCTACGATCCGTCCACGAGCACCTTCAGCAAGGGCCCCGTCATGTCGGTCGCGCGGATCCTTCACACTGCGACTCTGCTCGACAACGGCAAGGTGCTGATCGCCGGCGGCGAGGACGAGCGCGGATTCGCCGTCAGCCGAACGGAACTCTACGACCCCGCAACCGGCATCTTCGGCCTGAGCGGCAACCTCGCATACCCGTGCTACCGGCAGACGGCGACCCGCCTCGCTGACGGCAACGTGCTTCTCGCCGGAGGAATCGACTCAACCGGTTACGCAACCGACCGCGCCCAGCTTTACGACGCGAAGAGCGGCAAGTGGACCAAGGTCGGCAAGATGGGCACGGTGCGCAGGTTCCACACGGCCACGCTGCTGTCGAACGGCCAAGTGCTGGTGGCTGGCGGAGAGGACAACTGGGGTCATACGCTGGACACGGCGGAACTCTACGATCCCGCGACGCAGAAATTCCGTCCGACCGGCAAGATGCTTTCGCCGCACGAAAAAGCCACGGCCGCGCTTCTCGCCAACGGCAAGGTGCTGATCGCCGGCGGCTTCGACGGCATCAACGGCGTGACCGCCGAGTGCGAACTCTACGACCCTGCGACCGGCACCTTCAGCCGCACCGGCAGCATGCATCAGGCGCGCGAGAACTTCACCGCGACGAGGCTTCCCGACGGCCAGGTGCTCGTGGTCGGCGGATTCACCTTCGTGCTCGGGCAGTTCGGCGTTCTGGACAGCGCCGAGCTGTATCAGCCGTAAGCCGCGCCGGCGTATCGGCGAAACCGCGCGCGCCTGACGCGCTAGCGGAGACTTGCGGTCTGCGCGTTGCGCTCGGCGCTGGCGCTGACGCCGGGCTCGTGCGGCGCCGACCAGATGATCTTGCCGCGCTTGTTCATCAGCTCCACGCTGCTCTCGCCGTTCCCCAGCTCGCTGATACGCAGGCGTGATCTGCCCTTGGCGTCCACCAGCCTGACGCCGGCTGAATCATCGGGAGGGATATTGAGGCCGATACGCGGAGCGCCAAGCGAATCGTACATCCCGAATGCCGGCTCGCCATCGCCCAGCACGCCCATCGCCATGCGGCGCTTGCCCCGGTCGCTGAAGAAGCTGAGCCTCGCCAGGCCGTCATGCTCGACCTTTATCTCGGCCCTTACTTTTCCATCCGGCCCAATCACTTCGAGATTCTGTACTCGAAGGGTTTGAGCAACGGGCTGGGACTCGGATGCCTTGGCCGGAATTGCCGTGAAAAGATATGCACCGAGCATCCCGCCAGCCATCCCGCCGGCAACCGCGAGCATTCCAACAACCCAAGCTTTTCTGTACATCGCGCACTCCCCACCGACGACGGTCGGTCAAAATAGCGGCGCGGCCGGCCCTTGCGGAATGCTTCGGAAGGAAGCGCCCCATCCGCGATGCCCCGGCGGTCGCGTCGCGATACGCTCAGGTTAGTTAGTTGGTCCGCTGCTTTGCAAGGGTGAATTGCCGAGATAAGTCGGCAGCAACGTCGTCTCGTCAAGACGCGCCTGGGAAAGCTGCTTGCGGCTCAGGCCCACGGCGTTGGTGAGGTTCGCTCCCTCCAGAAGCGTGTTGCGCAGGTCGGCGCCGGTCAGATTTGCATACTGGAGACGGGCGTTCGTCAAAATCGCGTTCTCAAGATTCGCCCCGGTAAGGTCGGCATGCTCGAGGTTGGCGCGCGACAGGTTGGCGCCCGCGAGTATCGTGTTTTTCATCCTGGCCTTTCTAAGATCCGCTTGGGCCAGATCGACCTGCGTCATATTCGCACCGTTCATCTTCGCACCGGTCAGCGAAGCATTGACCATCGAGGCCCGGTACATCCACGCCTCGCCCAGCTCAACGTTCCACATCGTCGCCGAATTCATATTCGCACCCGCGAGGTTGGCCTTGCGGAAATCGGTGCCGATAAGGCGGGCCGACTGAAGTTGCGCGTCCCTGCAATCCGCGCCCTTCAGCCACGCCATGCTGAGGTCGATACCCTGCCAGTGGGCGCTGCGGCAGGCGGCGCGCGGCGGTATCATTGGCCGCGGGAATAGCTGGGAAAGCCGCTCGGGGCGGGCTTGCGCCGGCGGCCTGGCAACCGGCGGCGTCTGAGTATCGAGCACGGGTGTCGCCGATAGAAGCGCCGGCGCAACCATCAGCATAACAGCGGCAGCCGCCACTGCGGCTGCGTATGGTTTTTTCATGAACGATAATTCTCCGGGAGCAACTTATTAGAGATGCCCGGCGAAGCAAACCGCCGTATCGCTCAGAGCGCAAACCCTGCGAATGCGCGACCGGCAATTGTGCAATACGAGTGCGCGCGCAACTCATCGAGCGGGCCGGCCGTTCCCCAATCTCAATACGGGTCAGCCGATGTAGCAACCCCGCGGGAGCCGACCGAGCGGGCGGGCGCGCGGCACAATCGCCGCGCGCCCGCTTTACCGGACGATTTTCGCCTGTCCGCCGATCGCCGAGAGCGCGCGCTTCGCGCCGTTATCAGCGCTTGCGCGGGCGGCCGGCCTCCACGTCTCTATCGGCCCAGACGCCTTAGCGAGTCCATCGAGCAGTAATCCCCGAAGAACTGGGGATTGTCCACGTTGGTCTGATAGCCACCGGTCACCTCCTGGACGATCTGGAACCTCTGCAGGCGGTTGCTTTCGATATCGTGCGCGTGACAGAGCGTCCATGCCCAGAACTGATCCGGGACGCCCTCGCCCCACTTCATTCCCGCTTTGCGCTCGTAGTAGTCGAAGCCGCCTTCGTACTGGTGCCAGACCTTACCTTGGCGGTCGAAGCAGGTCATGGTCAGCGGGCAGAGCGTGCGGGCATCGTACCAAATCCGCTTCTTGCTGATAGGAGCGCGAGGGTATTTGACCGGCTTCATCTCGATTATGTAGCACTCCGGCACCAGCTCCATGCGGCTTCGGAAATACTTCTGGCCGGTCTTGCCGCCGCAGGTCTTGTGGATCCAGTTCGGCTGATCGAGGTCGGCGCAATGGCTGGCGCCCGTCAGCAGCGGACCTTTGCCGACGAGCTTGAAGTCGCCCCAGGTAAGAAGAGGGTCGCCCGTGCTCCAGTCTTCGCTGGCGAAGGTGACCTGACCCGGAAGCTGAGGCTCGAAGCGCTGGTCCACCGGAAAGGTTCGCGTCCGCTTGAGCAACGGCGAATAGCCGTAGTTCTGCGGGAACAGGTGCTGATCGTAGGCCCATATCTCAAGGAACGCGGTTCCGCGCTGATCTTCGGGCGCCATGACCATCAGCGGAAAATAGCGCAACTGGGTCTCGTGACCGGGCATGTACGGCTTCGGTTCGATAACCTGGCGACCGACCGTCTCCCACTCAACGTAGTAGTACTCGTACGTGTACTGGATGTCGCCGGGGCCGTTGGTGTCCCATTCCTTGATTCCGCCGCCGAACGCGTCGTGTTTACCCCAGCTCAACGTATTCGCCATCAGGCACTCCTGGGGCGTTTTGGGATTCGGAAACGGATTTCCGCCAATCCAGGGCTTTCCCTCCTTGGTCCAGACGTTGCCGTCCTTGCCTATGATGTGTACGCCCTTGTTCCTGACGGTCGCCTCGAGAAAGGGCTTGGGCGTAAGCCGTCCGATGTCCGTGGTGGTCGGCGCCAGATCGACGACGCGCCCGTCTTGTTTGATCTCGAAATACGCGCCGGGTGAAAGGATATCCTTCACCAGATCGACGTTGTCCGCGTTGACCTCCTGTCCGATCTTGAGCTTGCCCTTGGTGTAGGCCTCGATCGAAAGGAGTTCCGGCGGATAGGCTGCCTCGCACTTGCCGGTATTCGCGATCACCTCCCAGAGCGGAGCGATAACCCCGGCGGCCATGATCCCCTTTGCGGTCTGCTCGAGGAAGTGTCTCCTTGTCCACCCCTCTGTGTACTTCAACAAACGCATGCGCTCTCTCCTCACAGCTACAAATGTTTGTGAACAGGCGCTCCGATTAGCCACCCCGACTGATCGGTGCCTTTGCGAACAGACGACCACGCCCCGCTGAAATGATCAAAGGCGCAAGACCATGTTGTCAGGTGCTGTCAGGTAACGATGCCGCTGGAAATAAGGTTTCCTTCAACGAGTAATTCGCGAGCTGCCCGGCGCCCCGGCCCGGAGCGATAGCGTGTTATCGCAGCCGAACCGGATATGAAAGACCTGGGCGAAAGGAGCTTCGCGCTGACTTGTAGTTATCACACGTGCGATTCCACGGTCCGACGCGTGAAACTACCACGCGATTGGAGTTGCGTCAGAGTGAAAATGACGAGGGTGGCTTCCTAATCAGTTCGATAGCGGATTTCCGGCAAATCCGGGCTCACACAGGATGCTTTTCTTGCTAAAAGCTTCGCGATGCGACGCGGGTTAGGCTTGCAGGAGGGGCTTGCGTAATCGCGATTCGAAATTTCCGGCCAAAACCGACATTTCGTCGATTCGCCAAAGAAACCGCAGGACCGCGACAAGCCGATTTGAGAACGCCGTAACCCGCTATAAAGCAGCGCGGCGCACGGGAACCCCGCGCGCCGCGCTTCAGATAAGAATTTGTGTCGCGCGCCGAACCGGAAACTGGCCTAGCGGCCGAGCCGGCGCAGAGTGTCCATCGAGCAATACTCGTCGTAGTAACGATTCTGGTTCACGCCGGTCTTATAGCCGCCGTAGATCTGGGGCACGATCTGGAAACGTGTCATGCGCCCGGATTGCAGGTCGAGTGCGTGAACATAAACCCAGCTCCACCATTCGTCGGGCAAGGATGCGTCCCATTGCACCGCATCGGCCGATTTTTTGTAGAGGTCGAAGCCGCCTTCCCACTGCTGCCACGCTTTGCCCTGACGATCGTAGCAGATCATGGTGAGCGGATTTATCGTACGGGCATCGTACCAGATCCTCTTCTTGCTCAGCGGCGCGCGCGGATAGTGCGTCGGCGACATCTCGCAGACGTAGCACTCGGGCACCAGCTCGAACGTGCTCCTGAAGTATTTCTTGCCGTTTTTGCCTCCGCAGGTGTCGAGCAGCCAGTCCTTGCGATTGACGCGGCTATTGCGGCTCACTGAGGTAAGCAGCGGGCCCTTGCTCACGATTTTGAAGTCGCCCCAGGTCAGCAGTGGATCGCCGGCCATCCACGCGTCGGTCGCGAAGTCGGTTTCGCCAGGAAGCTGGGGCTCGAAGCGCTGGTCGGTCGGAAAGGAGCGCGTGCGCTTGAGCAGTGGCACGTAGCCGTAGAATTGAGGGAACAGATGCTGGTCGTAGGCCCAGATCTGAAGGAAAGACGTTCCCATCTGATCTTCGGGAGCAGCGATGAAAAGCGGGAAGTAGCGAAGCTCGCTCTCATGCCCGGGCACGTACGGCTTGGGATCGTTAACCAGCCGTCCGACCATCTGATACTCAACGTAAAAGGTCTGATACTCGTACTGGATATTGCCGGCGGCGTCCGTGTCCCACTCATGGAACGCGCCCATCTGGGAATCATGCTTGCCCCAGCTCAACGAGTTTCCGAACAGAACCTCTTCGGCCGACTTCGGTTCCGGAAACGGAATTCCGCCCGTCCACGGTTTGTGGTCGAGAGTGTAAACGTTGCCGTCCGGGAAGATCTTGAACTTTCCCTTGTTATTGAGGGTGGCCTGCAGAAAAGGCTTTGGCGTAAGCCAGTCCACCTGGGTGGTCGTGGGCGCGAGATCGACCACGCGGCCGTCGTTTTTGATAGACCAGTAGGCTGCGGGATCAAGGATATCCCTGACGATGTCGACGTTGTCGGCGTTGAGCTCCTGTCCAGCCTTGAGCTTGCCCTTGGTGTAGGCCTCGATCGAGAGCAGTTCCGGCGGATACGCCGCCTCGCAACTGCCGGTATTGAAGATCGTCTCCCACAGAGGAGCGGTCACCCCTGCGGCAACGATCCCTTTTGCGGTCTGTTCGAGGAAATGTCGCCTCGTCCATCCCTCTGTGTACTTCAATAAATGCATAGCGCTGTCACCTCGATTTGAATCTCTCCCCGAACACGCGCGCATATCCGCCGCCCAGCGAATCGACACGTGTCCTTGCCTGCACCAACCCTGTACACGAAAAGACGAAAGGCTCACAGGGATCGATCAAACGAAACTATTGGCGGCAAACGCGACGACAGTGACAGATAAGATATTCTTTATCGGGAATTAACCGCGCCACACAGGATCGCCAGCCGGTCGATAGAGAGCACATCGCACTGTCCGGATGTGGGCGAACAGATCTTCGCGGCAATTTC
>JAJYMR010000322.1 GCA_021786815.1 Deltaproteobacteria bacterium | reverse complement strand
CTGTCGACGACCCGGCCCTCGTAAACCGGAGTGCCGCCCGCCGCCGGGTGCACGAACGCGGCCGCGAGGATAAAGCCGGTAACGATGAGAATTGCGCCTCGGCATACGAGGCGCGCCGCATTGAACGCGGGTTCGCGGTCCATCGCGCGGCTCAGTTCCGTACCGAGGCGGGCGCGGTCGCCCGCGCGATAAACTTCGCGAAGGCGCTGCCCCGCATCTCGTCGGTCATCAGGTAGCGCGGCAGCGCCATCACATCATCGCCTGCGGAAACCGACGCGCGTTTGAGCGTGAATCCCGCGACGTAGCCCGCCGCGCGCGCCATTCGAATCAGCTCGTCATCATAGATGCCGAACGGCCACGCGAGCATATCGACGTTGAGGCCGAGCCGCGCGTCGAGCACCTGCCTGCTCCTGGAAAGCTGCATCCGGACGAACTCCTCGTACTGCGCCGGTGAAAGCCTGCGCTTCTCGACTTTGAAATTCGGGTGCCAGAACGTGTGCGACTGGATATCGAACAGTCCGGTCGCCTTGAGGCGGCGAAGCTCCTCCCACGTCATCGCATACGATGCGTTCGAGATCGCCGAGGGATAGATGAACAGCGTGACCGGAACGCGATAGCGCTCGACCAGCGGAAGCATGTCGGTGAAAACCGTCTTATGGCCGTCGTCGGCGGTTATCGCAATCGAATCGCGTGGCGGCGGAGTTCCACCGCGCATCCAGGCAACAACCTCGCGAAGTGGCACGACGTGATACCCCCTTTCGTGCAGATACTTGAGTTGAGCGGCGAAATCCTCGGTCCGGACGGTCATCGCGTCCGCGACCGTCGGCCCAAAGCGATGATAAACGAGTATCGGAACGCGCAGGCCAGCCGCGCCGTTCAGATTGGCGCCCGGCTCAAGCGCGAACGAGGCGCCGGCGACCGAAATAATCGCCAGCAGCAGGACGCAGATAAGACCGAGGAACGGGCTTCGAGGGAGCGGTCGCATCAGGGTGAGGCCCAGGGCGCTCGACGGCTATGGCTCTTGCACCATCGCGATGAATCCTACCGGGCATTCGCGGGCGCAAAGCCCGCATCCCTTGCAGTAATCGTAATCGAACACGTAATGCGAGCCGTCTGCCGCCGGTTCCGTCGTCTTCAGAACCGCGTTGTCAGGGCATAGCGTCCAGCAATTGTCGCAGGTCATGCACTCGCCGCACGAAAAGCATCGCTCGCCCTCGCGCGCGACCTCGCGAGCGCCGAGCGCGCCCTCTATCTCGGTCTCCGCGCTTCGGCTTGCGGGAGCTAGAAACGCTATCTCGGCGCGCGGCGCGCGGTCGAAATAGTTGAGATTGAGATCGGCGATACCTATCGGCGCCGGCGCCGTGCCCGCCGCAATCGCGACGCCGCGGATGTAGCGGTCTATCGCCTCGGCGGCGCGGCGTCCGTCGCCGACCGCGTCGCTCACGGTGCCTCCGCCCAGTCGCGCGTCGCCGCCGGCAAAGAGCCCGCGATGACCTTCGATTCGGCCCGACCCGTCGACCTTGAAAAACGGACGGCCGCCGAGCACCGCTTCCATCCCGAACGGCTCGACTTCCTCGCCGATCGCGGGAATCACGTGATCGACATGAAGCACGGTTTCGGTGCCCTCGAAGGCAACGGGCTTGCGCGTGCCGTCGCGCTGCAGGAGCTTCTTCATGTGGACCATCTCGACGCCCACCGCTTTCTCGCCGCGCAGGATGAGCCGCGTAACGCCGCGGCAGTCGTCGATTATCACGCCCTCTTCGAGCGCCTGCGCGATTTCGCGCGGCAACGCCGGCATCACTTCGTCGCGAGAGACTCCGGGACCCGGACGCGAGCGGAATGAAATGACGTGGATCTCGCGCACACCGTTGAACCTGAGAACGCGGGCAAGGTCGACGCTGGTGTTGCCGCCGCCGATTATCGCGACGCGCTCGTACCTGGGCAGCGCGCCTATCGAAAGCCATTCCTGGAGCAGGTCGAGGCCGTTGCGAAGATCGCGCGGCACGACTCCGCCAACGCTCCATTCGCGCCCGCGCTCGGCTCCCGGAGCCAGGAAGACGGCGCGAAAGGATTTCTCCAGGTCCGCGAGGATCATGTCGCGCCCGAGCCGCCGATTGCGCTCGAGCCTGATTCCGACCGAGAGCAGGCGCTCGAGCTCTCGCTCGACCACTGCGCGCGGGAGACGATAAGAGGGAATCGCGCTGCGCAACAGTCCGCCCGGTTCGCTCTGCGCCTCGAAGAGGGTCGCGTTGTAGCCGCGCCTGACCAGATGGTACGCGGCTGAAAGTCCCGCCGGCCCCGCTCCCACGACCGCTACTTCAGGAGCGTCGGGCGCGGGTTTTGCCACCGGGTAATTCCATCCGTGCCCGAGCGCCTGGTCACCCAGGAAGCGCTCCACCGCGTGAATCGCGACAGGCTCGTCGAACCTGCCGCGGTTGCATTCGATCTCGCACGGATGATGGCATACGCGGCCCGTGACGGCGGGCATCGGATTGGCGCTCACGAGACTCTCCCACGCGGCGCGAGGATCGTCCTGCGCAAGCGCAAGATAGGCTTGCGGATTCTCGCCGGCCGGGCACGCATGACTGCACGGAGAGACGCGATGGACGTGCACGGGACGAGTGACCCGCCAGTCCCCGGTCTTCAGCGCAAGCGAGCTTCCGGCGTACGCGACGGCTCCGCGCGTAAGAGTCTTTGTCGAGCCGCTCTCAGGCTTCACGCCCATCTGAGACCTCCCCGGCGAACCGTGTCCGCTCCTTCACTGTCGCGCGGAGCGGGCGCTGTGGCCTTGAGCCCGTAGCGTTCGATATTGTGAGCGGCCAGCGCCTGGAGATG
>JAJYMR010000338.1 GCA_021786815.1 Deltaproteobacteria bacterium | reverse complement strand
GGCCTTGCGATAATAGCGCTCGGGATTATCGTGTGGCTCGGGTCGTCCATCCCGTATTTCGGACGGCTGCCGGGCGACATCTATATCCGAAGGGGTAATTTCACCTTCTATTTCCCCCTTGCAACCTGCATTATCCTGAGCATCGTAATCAGTATATTGTTTGCCCTGATGAGGCGCTGACCGTGCTGGACGAAATCAGGGAGAACGCGCAGCGCCGCGTGGAGTTGAAGCGCCGCCGGCGCGAGCTTATCGCGGTCGCCGTGGCCGGCGTGACGCTGGTCGCCTTCGTGCTCGCGCAGACCGAGCTTCCTCCGCTCAGCAAGCACACTTCGCTCGTCTCGAATCTGGTCGTAATAACGCTGTTCAACCTGAGCTTTCTGCTGCTCGGCCTTTTGCTTTACCTGGTCGGTCGAAATCTCGCCAAGGCGATATTCGAGCGGCGCCGCGGGCTAATAGGCTCGAAGTTCCAGGTGCGCCTGGTGCTGGGGTTTATCGCGGTCGCGCTGGTCCCGAGCGCGTTTCTGCTCTACGTCTCCGGGGTTTTCCTGCACGCGGACGTGGACAGCTGGTTCAACCCGGAATACGAGCTGATACTGAACGACTCGCTCGAGATTGCGAAGATCTTCTACCTCAACTCGGCGAACAACGCGGCGCGTTACGCGCGCGCGCTTGCCGAGGAGGTGGGCGCGCGCAAGCTTCTCGCGCCCGAGCAGCGTTCCAATCTCAAGAAGTTCATCGAGGAGCATCAGCAGGAATACAACCTCGGAACGATCGAGGTATTCTCGGCCGACCGCAAACTAATCCTGCTCGCGTTAAGCCCGAGGACTCCCACCGGAGTCGGCGTGGCTCCCGGTTCTCCGATTGTCGGCGCGACGCTCAAGGGCAAGGCGATCACGCGCACCAACCGGCTCGGCAAGTCCGACGTTATCCGCGGCAGCGCGCCAATTTTCCTTAGCACCGACTCGGACAAGGTGATCGGCGCGGTAGTGGTCGATTACTATCTGCCGCAAAGCGTGGCTTCGCGCGCCGCCGACGTCTCGCGAATTTCCGAGGATTACTTCCAACTACGGATCCTGAAGCAGCCCATCCTGAACAGCTACATCCTTGCGCTGGTCCTGATCGGGCTGGTCGTGGTGCTGCTCGCGAGCTGGTTTGGGATGTACCTCGCGCGCGGCATCACCGTGCCGATCAAGCGGCTGCTCCAGGGCACGCACGCGATCGCGGCCGGCGACCTGAATTATGCGATCGCGCCGGTGGGCGACGACGAAATCGGTCACCTGATCAGTTCATTCAACCAGATGACGGCGGACTTGAGGGCTTCGCACGCGGAACTGGAGCGCCGGCGCCGCTATACCGAGACGCTGCTGAAAAATGTTTCGGCCGGCGTGGTCGGACTCGACCCGAGCGGCCACGTGACGACCATGAACTCATGCGCCGAGCGCCTGCTCGGGGTCGCGGCGGAAGACGCCGCCGGACGCCATTACCGCGAGGTGCTGAACCCCGTGCTGTCTCGCACGCTCGACGAACTGCTCGCGCCGGTTCCGACCGTTCACGAGACGCGCTCCTCGGTCAAGGTCGAAATCGACGGAGCCGAAACCGAGCTGATGATCACGGCAAGCCCGATCGGCGACGAGACCGATCCGTTCCTCGGCTCGGTGCTGTTCTTCGAGGATGTCAGCCAGATCGCCAAGGTCGAGCGGATGGAGGCGTGGCGCGAGGTCGCGCGCCGTATCGCGCACGAGATCAAGAACCCGCTCACCCCAATCCAGCTTTCCGCCGAGCGGCTGCGCCGCCAACTGGGACCAAGGCTCGGGCACGACGGCGCCCTGCTCGAGGAATGCACCCGCACGATCATCGGCGAGGTCCAGGACTTGAAGCATCTTGTCAACGAGTTCTCGGCCTTCGCCCGGATGCCGCATCTGAGCCCGGTGCCGGGCGATTTGAACCTGCTGGCCTCCGAGACGGTAACGAGCTTCGAGGCGGCCCATCCGGAGGTCGAATTCGCTGTTCGGCTGGATCCCGACGTGCCGCGGATTCGGATCGACCGCGAGGCGATGAAGCGGGTTATCGTGAATCTGCTGGACAACGCTGTGAGCGCGACCGCCTCGGCGGCGCACAACGGCGAGGGGCCCCGGGTCGAGGTCGGCACCAGGCTCGACAGGGAGAGCGGCGTCGTCACGCTGGAAGTGCGCGACAACGGCCCTGGTATCGACCCACGGCTGAGAACGCGGATTTTCGAGCCTTATTTTTCCGGCAAAAAGGGCGGGACGGGGCTTGGTCTCGCAATCGTTTCAGCGATCGTTACCGACCATCGCGGCTTCGTTCGGGTTGCGGATAACCCGCCGCGGGGAAGTAGATTCGTTCTGGAATTTCCGGTAAAAGACACACAATTGTCACAAGTTCAGGGTTGAACGCCTGCCCAACGCCAATTTCCTCAACAATTCGCTTACGCGAGAGAATCCTTAAGGTGAACGATACTGTCCTGGTGGTGGATGACGAGGAGCGGATTCGATCCTCGCTGCGCGGAATACTGGCTGATGAGGGGTTTCGCGTCGTTGACACCGGAAACGCGCTCGGCGTGATGGATCTGCTCGAGCGTGAGACTCCGACGCTGGTGCTGCTCGACGTTTGGATGCCGGAGCTCGACGGAATCGAGCTGCTGCGCCGCATCAAGTCCGAAAAACCCGGCCTTCCGGTCATCATGATTTCCGGCCATGCGAACATCCAGAGCGCGGTCGCCGCGACCAAGCTGGGCGCCGCGGATTTCATCCAGAAGCCTTTCTCGGTAAGCGGCCTGCTCGCCTCGATCACACGCGCGCTGGACGGCGGGAGCGCGGGGCCGGC
>JAJYMR010000350.1 GCA_021786815.1 Deltaproteobacteria bacterium | reverse complement strand
TGGCGTTCGAGCACCGCGGTGTTGGCGAAGTCCCGCTGCTTTATCCACGTTCGCGCCGAGGTGACTCCCGGCAGCAGATGCGCGCGAAGCGCCGAGCGAAGCTCGCCCCGATGGAGCGGCAGACTGTCGGACGGAAGCGCCAAAACCTGCTCGACGTAGCCCGAGAGGCTTCCGATTTCGAAAGCCGGCGCGCCCGAATTGCCGGACTCGGCGATCCGCTCGCGAAGGCGCGGATCGGGCTCGGCATGGTCGGTGCCGTTCATCACGAGAATCGGCGTATCGGCGGCAAATTCGCGTTCGCGCTCGGCGATCTCGAGAACCTTGCGCCTGAACTCCTCGGCCGAGCCAAGTGGAAGATTTGCGCCGTTGGAGTAGCCGTGGGGCAGATAGACGGTCGGGATTCGAGTGCCGTCGAGCGCCTCCCAAAGAAAGCGGTTGCGGTTCACGTCCGCACCGACGCCGCGCCACAATAGCGCGGCCTTGAATCCGAATCCGGCCAGAATCTGCGGCATCTGCGCCGTATGGCCGAACTGGTCGGGCAGATAGCCAAGTTCGAGCGGCTTGCCGAATCGCCGCGCGATTTCCATCCCGATTTCGAGGTTGCGGATGAGCGATTCGCCGCTCACCAGGAAGCTGTCGGCAAGGACATACCACGGCCCGACCGCGATTCTGCCGTCTCGAATCAGTTTCGCGAGTCGTGGCGCGTTGCGCGGGCGCACCTCAAGGTAGTCTTCGAGGACGATAGTCTGGCCGTCGAAATGAAAGTGCGGAATCGCGCCCGATTCGACCTCGGGAATCATCCGGTCGGCCATCGCGACCAGCCGCACCCGCATCCGCTGAAACGGCTGATACCATTCGCGATCCCAATGCGTGTGAACGACGAAGTAGAACCGGTCCATGGCGGCGAGGACCGGGCTAGCCGGCGACGGCCGGGCGGCGCGGAACGAGAATCCTGCGCCGCAGCATCAGCACCGTTTCGTCCTTCTGGTTGAAGCCGCGAGTCTCCACGTAGATGACGCCGCGGTCGGCCTTGCTTCGCGAAGGAGTGACTTCGAGCACGGTCGTTTCGGCGTACAGCGTGTCGCCGGCAAAGGTCGGCCCCGTATGTCGCGCGGATTCGTATTCGAGGTTGGCGATCGCGCTCTCGCTCACGTCCTTGACGCTCATCCCGACAACCGTCGAAAGAACCAGCAGCCCATTAACCAGGCATCTCCCGTGCTGGCTCTTCGCGGCGTAGGCGGCGTCGAAATGCAGCGGGTTGGTGTTCATCGTCATCAGCGTGAACCAGGTGTTGTCGAACTCGGTGATGGTGCGGCCGGGCCAATGCTTGAAGACCTGGCCGGGTGAAAAATCCTCAAGATAACGAGTCATTGCCTGCGTAGCCCTCTGGCCCGAATAGTCAAAGCTGCGCCCTGTTGCAATCGAACCGGAGCGGTTGATTGAGGGCGCCGGTTCTTGTGCTAGGCTTCGCGATGGAATGAAACGGCGCGAGATTGGAAAACTTTTGATCGCCAACCGGGGCGAGATTGCGCTTCGGATTATCCGAAGCGCGAAAGCGCTCGGTATCAGGACCGTCGCGGTCTTCTCCGAGGCGGACGCGCGAAGCCCGCACGTCGCGGCGGCCGACGAAGCCATCTGTATCGGACCGGCCGAGGCCTCGAAGAGCTATCTGAACGCCGACGTGATTATTGCGGCGGCGCGCACAACCGGCGCCGACGCGCTCCATCCGGGCTATGGATTTCTCTCCGAGCGCCCTGAGTTCGCGCGCGCGGTCGCCAAGGCCGGCATCGTCTTCGTGGGACCGCCGGCGGACGTGATGGCCGCCCTTGGAGACAAGCTTTCGGGACGCCGGATTGCCAAACAGGCGGGCGTGCCGATGGTGCCTGGGGCCGAAACCGCCTCGCCCGGCGAGATTCGCGCTTTTGCCGAGCGCGAAGGTTATCCGATCCTGATAAAGGCATCGGCCGGTGGCGGCGGACGCGGGATGCGGATCGTCGCGGACGAATCGCAGCTCGAAGCCGCGCTCGAAGCGGGCTCGCGCGAGGCTATGGCGGCGTTCGGCGACGGCCGGGTCTTCGTCGAGAAATACCTGGCCCGCCCGCGCCACGTCGAAGTCCAGATTCTCGGCGATATGCACGGCAACCTGGTCACGCTGGGCGAGCGCGATTGCTCCATTCAACGGCGGTACCAGAAAATTATCGAGGAATCGCCCGCGCCGGGGCTTTCGGCTTCGATGCGGACAAAGATGGCTGAGGCGGCACTCGCGCTCGGACGCTCAGTCGGCTACCGAAGCGCGGGGACCGTCGAATTTCTGGTCGACGGCGACAATTTCTATTTCCTCGAGGTCAATGCGCGCCTCCAGGTCGAGCATCCGGTGACTGAATTGCGCTTCGGATGCGATCTCGTGGCCGAACAGCTTCGGATCGCGGCGGGCGAACGCGTGTCGGACGTGGCCGCGCCGGTCGGATGCGCAATCGAGTGCCGGATTAACGCCGAGGATGCCGCAAATAACTTCCGGCCCGCGACCGGAACCGTGATGCATCTCGCGGCGCCGGCAGGACCGGGCGTGCGGTTCGACTCTCATCTCGAAGCCGGCCTTGAAGTCGGAACCCATTACGACAGCCTGCTCGGAAAGCTCGTCACGTTCGGCGCGACGCGCGAGCAGGCGCGGAGCCGGATGGTGGTCGCACTGGGAGAATTTTCGCTGCTCGGCGTGATGAATAGCGCCGGCTTTCTGCGCGATATCGTCGCAAGCGAGCCGTTCGCGCGCGCCAACCTCTCGACGCATTTCCTCGACCAGTTCTTCTCGAAATGGCATCCGGCGGAGACCGACGGTCTGGAGGCCGCGATGGTCGCGGCGGCGATGGTGGCGAGCGGAGCCTTCGGGACGCGAAACGGACGTGGGGCCGCGCCCGCGGCGGCAGGACCGGCGATAGCGGCGCGACGCTCGCCGTGGGATGAACTTTCGGGCTTCGAGTTGTGGAGGCCGCGATGAGGCTTAGGCGAGTGGGCGGCGGAGAGTTCGACATCGACATCCTCGGGCACGAGGGTTCGACGGTGCGCGCGCGTATCGACGGAATCGAGCTTTCGGTTTCCTTCGAGTCGATTGCCGACGGTGCCGCGATGGTGACGGTCAACGGGCGGCGTTACCGGGTTTTCGGCGCGGCGCTGCGCGACAGAATTTTGGTAACTGCGGGACCGATGGGTTTCGAGTTCAGGCGCGTCGAGGAGGGCCGCTCACAGGCGGCGAAAGGCCTGGCAACGCCGGAGCTATGCGCGCCGATGCCGGGCAAGGTGCTGCGCATCCTCGTCAAGGAAGGCGACGAGGTCGAAGCGGGCGCGGGGCTGCTCGTGCTGGAAGCGATGAAGATGGAAACGACGCTCGCCTCGGAAACGCCGGCGCGGGTGAAGCGGATTCTGGTTGCGGAGGGCCAGATGGTCGATCACGGCGCGGTGATGATCGAGCTCAGCCCTTCTGCCCAGGCTCCATCGCATCCCGAATCAGCCCCTCCAGAATCTTGATCCATTCGTCGAAGTCGGCGTTCTGCTCGACGACGATTTCGAGCTTGCCGTCCTTGCGGATAGTTACGCGGCCGGGGCTCTCCGGGCGAAGCGGAATCACGATCGCCTCGCGCGAGATACCCATCGGCTCGATCACTTCGAAAATGCGCTCGATTTCCTTGAGCGTTACGGCTTTGAGCACCTGCCCAATCTCCTCGCTATGCGTGCTCCTGCTCCCGCGTTCAGTTGCGCGGGAAAGCCAGGGAGGGGGTTCTGTTCCGGTCCTTTCTTCTCCTCGCCCGTTGCCGGGAGAGGTTACGGCCGCGCGAATTTCAAACTCAGGACACACGCAACCCCTTTTACATAAGGCTCGCGGCGCATAACCTCAACATCAGGGGCTTTTCACGCAGGCGAATTCGGGAGGAAACCTGTGTTCGGCACAATCAAAAAAGTGGTCAAGGACAAGGGCTTCGGCTTCATCGAGCCCGACGACGGCGGCGACGAGGTCTTCTTCCATCGCTCGCGGCTTTCACCGAAGGTCTATTTCGAGGATCTGCGCGAAGGCACCGAGGTGCAGTTCGACGTGCGCCCGGGCGAAAAAGGCCGCCAGGCCTTCAACGTCCGTTTGAGATAGCTGCGGCAGCCGCCGCAATCACCATCCGCACGGGTCGTGACGGAAAGCCGCCGCTCGATCACAAGAACGGGTGCCACGGCAGATCGTCCGCGCCGAGCAACATCCCCCCGATCGCTTCCAGCACCCTGCGTTGGACGACAACGTGCTGGCACCAGGTCTCGGCGTCGCGAAGGTATCGGTCGAACGGACCCCGATGCGCATAGATAGCGCTCCCGCCGACGGCGTCGAAAAGCATCCTGATCGCCTGCCGCCCGGAATGCGCGGCGTTCACCATCGACAGCCAGAAATCGGCGCGGTCCTTCGCCGTCAGCGGCTCGTTCTTTTCCAGCTTCCTCCACTGCCGCTCGACCGCGGAGAAAAGGTAGGCGCGCGCCGCGCCGAGGATCATCTCGGCGTCCGCAATCGCGGTCTGCACGCGCGTCAGGTTTTTGTAAAGCTTCATGCCGGGCGTCTCGACCTTGTTCTGCATGGTCTCGGCGACATGGTCGATCATCGCGCGAGCCACACCGAGAGGAACGGCGGCTAGCTTTGGGAGGAAGGTATTGTTACACCGCCATAGCGGCGCGTCACGCCTGGCCGGTTCGAGAACGCTGAAGCTGCGCTCTTCCGGGACGAACAGGTCCGACGCCCGGTAGTCGTTGCTCCCGGTCCCGCGCAAGCCCGTGGTGTGCCACGTATCCTGAACCTCATAGGCGGACGCTGCCGCGAGCATTATCCGCCAAAGCGGCCTGGGCGGCGTGCCGGCCGTCACCGGAGTGCCGTTCTCGTACACGACGCATCCGGCCGACACCACGTCCGCGTGGGTGATCCCCGAGCCGAACGCCCACTGTCCATTGACCCGATAGCCGCCTTCGACGCGGTCCGCACGGCCTCCGGGAAACACCATCCCGGCAGTTGCCATGTCGAGTCTCGGGTAGAGCTTCCTTGCCGCCGCATCGTCGAGATAACCGGCGTAGAAACCGGAGTCGCAGCCGATCATGACGCACCATCCGGCGGAGGGATTGGCCCGGGAGATTTCCTCGACTACCTCGACCTGTTCGACGGTGCTGAGTTCGGGACCGCCCCAATCCTTCGGCATCATCAGCCGGAACATGCCGGCGTCGCGAAGCCGCGCGGCGACCTCTTCGGGAAGCCGCCGCGCCTCGTCAATTTCCGTGGCTTTATCTCTCAGGTAACTGCTTAGGGCGCGCGCGTTGGCATAAATCTCAGACGCGCTCAACGGGCGCTCTGCCGGCGTGCCGGATGCGGCGGTTGATGCAGTCGTCATAGGGCTTCGACCCTCCGTGACTTGCGTAACCGCCGATATACGGCGTGTCCACATCGTAGAGCAATGTCCACGTTTCCCGCCTCCGGACGAACTCGCCGACGCCAGGCGCCGGGTGTTCGAGCGACTTTTTCACCGGCGCCAGGCGAGAAGGCGATCGAATATCCGCTTGACCCTCGGGCTAAGCCGCGTGCGGTTGTACGCGTCGCCGAGTTTGCGGATGGCCTCGGCCTGCGTCGGGTAGGGATGGATCACGTCGGCGAGCTTCGAAAGCCCGATCCGGTTTGTAATCGCAAGCGTGAGCTCGGAGATCATCTCGCCGGCGTGGCTCGCGACTATCGTCGCGCCGATTATCCTGTCCGTTCCCTTGCGCGCGTAAACCTTGACGAAGCCGCTCGATTCGCCGTCGAGGACCGGACGATCGACATGCGCCATTTCCTGCACGAACGTCGTGGTTTCGATCCCGCGCTCGGCCGCCTCGCTTTCCGAGAGTCCGGTATGCGCGATCTCGGGATCCGTGTACGTGCACCATGGGACGGTCACCGCGCTAAGCCGCGCGCGTCCGAAAAAGAGCGCGTTTCGGATCACGATACGCGCCGTCGCGTCCGCGATATGCGTGAACTTGTACGGCGAAGCGACGTCTCCCGCCGCATAGATATGCGGGTTGGTAGTCTGCAGATAGTCGTTGACCTTGACGCCCGCGCGCGGGTCGTAATCGACGCCGGCTTTTTCCAGCGCCAGCCCGGCGACCATCGGGATTCGCCCCGCACCGATCAGGATCTCGTCAACGGCGAGTTCGCGGCTCTCGCCGTGAACTTCGAGCGCGATTATCTTTTCCGCGCCGCGCCGTTCGACGCTAGCGATACGGCATCGTTTGAGAAGCTGGACGCCGTCGCGCGCGAGCGCCTGCTCCAGCCGTGAAGCGGCGTCGCGATCATCGCGCGCGAGTATCCGATCGACTGCCTCCAGGATTGTCACTTCGCTGCCGAAGCGGCGAAACGCCTGTCCCAGTTCGCATCCGATTGGACCCGCTCCAATCACCGCCAGCCGCTTCGGGAGTGCTGACAATGAAAAAACGGTTTCGTTGGTAAGAAAGCCCGCTTCGGCAAGGCCGGGGATTTCCGGCACGCCCGCGCGAGCGCCGGAGGCGATAACAGCGCGACTGAAGCGAAGGCGCGCGTCACCGACCTCGATTGCGTCGGCTCCCGCGAAGCGCGCCTCGCCGAGGAACACATCCACGCCGAGGCCGCGGAATCTCTCTGCGGAGTCGTTGGCGGAAAGCTCCGCGCGAATCGTGCGCATCCGCTCCATCACGGCGGCGAAATCAACGTTCGCGCCCTCGGGCACGCGGATTCCGAAGCGGTTCGCGTCGCGAACGGCCGCGGCCGCGCGTGAGGCGGCGATCAACGCCTTCGACGGGACGCATCCGAAGTTCAGGCAATCGCCGCCCATCAGGTCGCGCTCGACTATCGCGACGCGTGCACCGAGTCCTGCGGCACCCGCCGCAGTGACCAGTCCCGCCGTGCCGGCGCCGATAACAACCAGGTTGTAACGCGGCACGGGTTTGGGATTGGTCCATTTGGACGGCCGCACGCTCGCGAGCAGGCGATCGTTGTGACCGTCGAGAGGACCCACGTCGAGCGCGTGATACGCCATCGGTTTCTTCTTTTCCTCAGGTTTGTGCCCGAAGTTCGCGCGACGCGAGCCGGGACACATAGACAGCGACCGCGACGGTTGCGGCCAATCCGAGCGCGTAGAGCGCCCATTCGACTCCTGAACGGCTGTGCGCGCCCGTCGAAGTGCGAACGATCTCTCCGCCGAACGAGCCGAGATAGACGTACATCGCCGTCCCGGGCAACATCCCGAGCCACGACGCCAAGACGTACTCGCGAAACCTTACCGCTGTCAGCCCGAACGCGTAGTTGAGGAAAACGTACGGAAACACCGGCGACAACCGCGTGAGCCCGACGATTTTCCATCCCCCGCGCGCGACCGCCCTGTCCACCGCGCTAAACTTCGGGTAGCGCGCAAGGCGCGCCGCGACCCAATCGCGCGCGAAGTGACGGCCGATCAGAAAGGCGATCGTTGCGGCCGTGGTCGCGGCGATAGACACATAGATGGTTCCCCATAGCACGCCGAAGATCGCGCCCGCCGCGAGCGTCAGGATCGAGCCGGGAACCAGAGCGACCGCGGCGGCGCTATAGACCAGGATGAAAACGAGTGGGGCGAGTGGACCGAGGTTGCGGATCCGGTCGAGCGTTTCGGCAGGATGCGTCAGGCCAAGCTTCCGCGCAAGGATTATTATTGCCCCGAGCGCTATCAGCCCGACGAGAAGCTTCGGGCGGATCAATTGGTTTATTCGCGAGGTTATCCGGCGAGACAGGCTGCTCATCTCAGTAATGAAACCCTCGCAACCGCATGATAGTTCCAACCGGCCGGGGATGTTATGCGTCGAGCGCGATGAGTCATATGCGGGCGTGTCCATGTCGCGCTCGGATGATATAAGCTTGGAGCGAGTCTTTTGCGGTGGCCGTTCACGAACATAAGCGCCTTTCCAAGCCCAATCTCAAGGTTGGAGTGATTACCGCCAGCGATAGCCGTACGCCGGAGACCGATTCGAGCGGCCAACTGATTCGCGAGCGGCTCGAAGCGGAGGGGCATACGGTCGCCGTTTACGAGATCGTCCCGGATTCGGCCGAGCGTATCGCCTCGGCGGTGCTCGAGCATCTGCCGGCTCTCGACGCGATAATCGTCAACGGCGGAACGGGTATCGCCGCGCGCGACGTGACGATCGAGGCGCTCAGGCCCCTGCTCAAGAAGGAACTCGAGGGCTTCGGCGAGATTTTCCGGGCGCTTTCTTACCAGGAGATTGGGGCGGCCGCGATGCTGAGCCGGGCGCTTGCGGGAGTGCGCGACGGCAAATTTATCGCGGCGCTTCCTGGCTCGACTGCGGGATGCAGACTTGCGATGGAGAAGCTTATCGTGCCCGAGATCGGCCATATCGCCTACCTGCTCAGCCAATGAACCGCCTCAGGATAAGACTTTTCGCCACACTCAGAGAGCGCGCCGGAGCCTCGGAACTTGTGCGCGAGTTTCCCGAGGGCGCGACGGTCGCCGAGGTGTGGGCGAGCCTCAAGAAGGAGTTCCCCGCGCTCGCTTCGAGCCGCGATTCCGTCAGCTTCGCCGTCAACCAGGAGTACGTGCGCGGCGACTTCAGGCTTAACGACGGCGACGAGGTCGCATTCATTCCCCCGGTAAGCGGCGGCACGGTGGACCCGACTCCGTGGGTCGGGCCGATCCGTATCGTGCGCGAACCGATCGACCTCGGCGAACTCGAACGCGAGGTTGCAAGTCCTTCGGCGGGCGCGCTCTGCACGTTCGCCGGTACGACGCGCAACGAAAATGCCGGCCGGCGCGTAATCCGGCTCGAATACGAGGCGTACGAGCCGATGGCGCTCTCGGAATTGAGGAAGCTCGCCGAAGAGGCGGGCCGGCGATGGCAAATCGTCCGGATCGCGATCGCCCATCGGATAGGCCTGGTCGATATCGGCGAGGTTTCAGTTGCAATCGCGGTCTCCGCGGCGCATCGCGCCGAAGCGTTCGAAGCCTGCCGCTTCGCTATCGACCGGCTGAAGGAGATCGTTCCCATCTGGAAAAAGGAATATTTCCAGGGCGGCGAGGTATGGGTGGGATGCCAGACCTCCCATCCTCCGCATCCCGCCGCGAAATAGCGAAACGGCCTGCAAATCCTTGAATTTCGCGACGCCCGGGCGGTGCGCGCGCTGATTCGGCGCCAAGGCGGTTTTTTGAGGACGCGTTGGGTGATTGACCTCTCGGACAGGCTCGGATAACACAATTGCAATGGGTCTCGACAGAACGCCGGTTGAAAAGATCATCCTTGCCGAGCCGCGCGGCTTTTGCGCGGGCGTCGATCGCGCCGTCGAAGCGGTAAGGAGCGCGCTTCGCGCCTATGGACGTCCGCTCTACGTGCGCCACCAAATCGTTCACAACCGCTTCGTGCTCGAAGCGCTCGAGCGCGAGGGCGCAGTGTTCGTGGAGAATCTGGACGAGGTGCCGGAAGGCCAGCGCGTAATCTTCTCCGCGCACGGAGTCGCGCCCAGCGAATGGGATCGGGCGCGCGGCCGCGGCCTTCGGGTAATCGACGCCACCTGCCCGCTCGTCACCAAGGTGCATCTAGAGGTCGAACGCTTCGCCAACGAGGGTTGCACCGTAATCCTGGTGGGTCACGCCGGTCACGAGGAAGTGAAAGGCACGCTTGGCGTCGCGCCGGGCATGGTGGTCCTGGTGCAGAACGTCGAGGAAGCCCAGCGTCTGGAAGTGGCCGACCCGAGCCGGGTTGCCGCCGTCACGCAGACCACGCTCAGTATCGACGACACGCGCGAGATCCTCGATACCCTCAAGCGCCGTTTTCCCTCGCTCATAAGTCCCAAGACCGAGGACATCTGCTACGCCACCCAGAACCGCCAGAACGCGGTGAAGGAACTGGTCAAGCTCAGCGACGCAATCCTGGTCGTCGGCTCCAAGCAGAGCTCGAACGCAAACCGCCTGGTTGAAGTCGCGCGCACGCGCGGCGCACGCGCATTTCTGGTCGATTCGCTCGCCGATGTCGAAACCGCGATGCTCGACGGGGTGCACTCGCTCGGGCTTACGGCAAGCGCCTCGTCGCCCGAGTGGCTGGTCGAGGAGATAATCGGCGCGTTCGCGAACCGGGGAGCCGAAGTCGAGTTGCTCAGCGTTGCCAAGGAGCGGGTCCGCTTCCAGCTTCCGATGGCCGCCGACTGAGCGCGCCGTTGCGAGGCCGCTCGCAGCGCCAAGCCGCGCCGCGAAGCGCTTTCCTTGACAATCCGCGATACTTCGCTAAAGACTCAGCCGAACTCCGGGGCCGGTCCTCTTTTCCGGGAAGTCTCGAAGAAGGTGGGAGCCTGATGCGACGGATAACTTCGCGCGCGCCGCTCGTGGCGCTTGTGCTCGTTGTTTCGATTCTGGCCGCCGGATGCATGTCCGAGGCGAAGAAGCATCTCTACAAGGCCGAAGACCTCTTCGAGAAGAAGGACTACGAAGCTGCGCGCCAGCAGTTGCTCCAGGCGATAAAGCTCGACCCGAACCTGCTCGACGCGCACAAGGCGCTCGCCAATATCGACGAACAGTTCCTGC
This sequence comes from Deltaproteobacteria bacterium, assembly GCA_021786815.1. Classification (GTDB taxonomy): domain Bacteria; phylum Desulfobacterota; class Binatia; order Binatales; family Binataceae; genus DTIX01. The sequence continues at coordinate 5,661 of JAJYMR010000350.1, read as the reverse complement.
ATAACGACGACGAAGCGGCGCGCGAGTACCAGGCAGCCTCAGCCCTCGACCCGACCGACATGAAGCTGCTCCAGAAGGCGCGTTACTATCGCTACCTGAAGGAACAGGAGGAGGAGGGCGACAAGGCGCTCGACGAGGTTAAGACCGGCGATATCGAACAGGGGATGAAGGATCTGCGCGCCGCTTTGCTCGCAACCAGGACCAAGGAAACACGCGCGCATGTGAGCAAGGACGTCGCCGACGCGATCCCGATTATCGTCGCGCAGGGCGACAAGCTTGCGCAGCAGCAGAAATACGTTGACGCGGCGAAAACCTACGAGCAGGCGATCCGCGGCTATATCCTGCTCGCCGAGGCCGCCAACCAGCAGAAGATCGCGCCCGAGGCCGACAGTGTTCTCCATGAGATGACCGTCGCGGCCGGCAAGGCGGGTGCGCCGGACATGACATCGGCGGTCCTGCAGGATGTTCTCTCAATCGACGGGAGCAACAAGGCGGCCAACATGGAACTCGCCCAAGTTTATCTCAAGCAGCAACCGCCCGATTACGAAACCGCGGCGGAGCTGATGGGACGCGCGGGCGCGCCCAAGGCCGAAGTGGACAAACTGCACGAGGAAGCCAAGCGCCAGGAAGCGAAGGCGAAGACGCATCGCCGCTGAGCGGCGACATGGCGAACCGGGCCAAGCCCCCGTCCGGTTTGCCCGCGGATACGGCGGGGGTGGTGCGGCGATGCGGTAAGTTGAGGCGGAAGCCTGATGCGGCGGCGCGGCTATATCGCACTGGAAGGTCCGATCGGCGTCGGCAAGACGTCGCTCGCGCAAATGCTGGCCCGTGAGCTCGGCGCGCGTCTCGTGCTTGAAGAGGCCGAGAGCAACCCGTTCCTGCCGCGCTTTTACGAAGAGCCTGAAAAATACGCGTTTCCCGCCCAGATTTACTTCCTGCTCACCCGCTACAAGCAGCAGCGCGAACTCCCGCAGCAGGATCTCTTCGCGCAGGCGACGGTCGCCGATTACCTGCTCGCCAAGGACCGAATCTTCGCCGCTCTCAACCTCGCGCCCGATGAACACACGCTGTACGAGCAGGTCTATCGGCTGCTCGACGCCAGGATGCCGAAGCCGGACCTGGTGGTTTATCTACTCGCGCGAACCGACGTTCTCGCGGAGCGATTGCGCAGGCGAAACCGCGACTTCGAACGCTACATCAGCTACCACTATCTCGAGCGGGTGTCGGCCGCGTATCGCGACTTCTTTTTCTACTACGACGAAGCGCCGCTGCTGGTGGTCGATACGTCGGAGATCGATTTCGTCAGCAATCCGGACGATCTTGCCGACTTGATTCGTGAAATCGATCACGCGGGACAGGGAGTGCAGCACTTCGTCCCGCGGAAGAACTGAGCGGCCCGGTCAGAGTATCCCGCCGGCTGTTCCCGCGGCGTCCTCGATCTGGCGGGCGAGCTTGAAGTCCTTTTCGGTCACACCGCCCTCGCTGTGGGTCGAACAGGTGAAGGTTATGCGCGTGTAGTTGATCAGGATGTCGGGATGATGGTCGGCGGCTTCCGCGATTTCCGCGACCCGGTTGACGAACCGGATACCGTCCATGAATTCCTTGAAGCGAAAGCGCTTTGCGATCGCGTTCTCGCGCGGTTCCCACCCAGGAAGCCTCTTGAGCCTTTCGGCGACCTCTCCGCTCGTAAGCTTTGCCATCGCGGTCTTCTCCCGGCTTATGGATTGGTTCGGTGCCGACGATCTTAGCCGTGTTGGGCCGGCGCGACCAAACTCGCGGGCGCCGTTACTTCGAGGCTGCGCGCGTGTGATATTAGATTGGAAAATCAATCTCAGGGGTCGTGGCGATGGCGAACAGGATTGTCGACGAGGAAGCCAGAAAACAGATCGGCACCGTGGGCGAAGCGCGCACCTACGACGTCGAACGCGGCGCCATCCGGCGCTTCGCCGAGGCGATCGGCGATCCGAACCCGCTCTTCAACGATGAGCAGCAGGCGCGCAAGACGCGCTTCGGCGGGATGATAGCGCCGCCCACCTTCTGCCGCTCCCTCGGCTCGCCCATCCCGAACGTCAAGCTCAACATGCCGGCCGCGTTCCGCGGTCTCGACGGCGGTTCCGATTGGGAGTACTTCCAGCCGATCCGGCCGGGCGATCGGATCACCGTGCAATCGAAGCTGGCTGACCTGCGCGAGGCGGAGGGACGGCTCGGCCCGATGGTGTTCATGGTGATCGAGACATCCTACACCAACCAGTTCGGCGAACTCTGCGCGACCCAGCGCTCGACCGCAATCCGTTACTGAGCAAGGGAGGGAACCTGCGATGGCCAGGCAGCTCTATTTCGAGGACGTGGAACCGGGCTTCGAGATCGGCCCGCTCGAAAAGGATCCAACCACCCAGCAATTGGTCAAGTACGCAGGCGCCTCGGGCGACTTTTATCAGATTCACTATGACAAAGACTTCGCAATCGCGAACAAGCTGCCCGGCGTGATCCTGCATGGCGCGCTCAAGAACGGATTCCTGGGCCAACTGATGACCGATTTCGCGGGCGAGCACGGATGGCTCAGGAAACTCTCGGTGCAGTACCGCGGGATGGACGTGCCGGGCGTCAGGATTGTGTGCAAAGGCAGGGTCGTCAAGAAGCGCGTCGAAAATGGCCAGCATCTGGTGGACTGCGAGATCTGGCTCGAGAACGCCAAGGGCGAGAAAACCACCCCCGGCACCGCCACCGTGGCCCTGCCCTCGCGTGGCGCTTCGCATTGAGGGCGATCCGCGATGCGGCCGAAGCGCCTTTACGGAGTGGGCGAGCTCGGCCCGTCCGACCTGCGGTCGGGCCGCGTGGAACCGCATTACGAAAAGGTGCTCGTGCGGCTGCTCTCGGCGCACGCGATGGCGGAGAAGCTGACCGCGCTCGGCTACCAGCGCGCCCTCGGCACCGTCGCCGATCCCTCGCTCCATCCCGTCATCAAGAAGAATTTTGCCGAGGAGCGGCGTCACGCGCGGCTCGTCTATCGGGCGCTCGAGGAAATCGGCGTCAGCGAGAGCGCGGCCGATCGCGCGATGGTCCGGCTGCTCAAGAGCCCCTCGTTCGAGGCCCCGCGTTACTTCGCCGAGCGCGCCGAGGGCGAAACCGATCTGCTGATGGCGAGTCTCGCGCTCGACGCAACCGGGCTCCTGATGATCGGCATCAACTACAAGGAGTCGAGTTACGCGCCGCACGCCCGCGCCGCGGAAATAATCCTCGAGGAAGAAGCCGAGCACGACGAATTTGCAACCGAACTGCTGGGCCGCGCGGTCGAATCCCTGGGCAGGGACAAGGTCGCCGAGGCGCTGCGCCAATGGCTGCCGCGCGCGGTCAACTTCTTTGGTCCGCCCGGAACCGGCTTCACTTACGATTGCCTGCGCTACGGGCTCAAGTCGCGCGACAACCAGGAGCTTGCGGAACTGTTCCTTACGATGCTCGAGCGGCGCGCAGGGCAACTCGGAGTGGAGCTTCCCGCGCTGACTTCCGGCTATCCGCACGCCGCGGCCTGACGCGGCCGCGCCGGCGTTCGACACTCGCATGACGCATTCGGGCGATGAATCCGCTCGAAAAGCTCGCCTCCAGCGCACGAATCGAAACGACGGGTCACGATGCGCCCGACGCTTGTGGAAAAGCCGTTGTCTATCGGATGAGGCGCGCGCAGCGCGCGTTCGACAATCCGGCGCTCGAGGCCGCAATCGAGGCGGCGAACCTGCTCGACAAGCCCGTCGTGGTCTTCTTCGGCCTTCTCGCGCGGCATCCGCACGCCTCGCTTCGCACCTACACCTTCATGCTCGAAGGACTTTGCGACACGGCCGAGCGGCTTTTGCGCCGACGGATAGGCTTCGTGATGAGGATTTGCCCAGGCGCGGCGTCCGAGCGCGAATTCGCGCGCTTCTGCTCGGAGATGCGCCCCGCGCTCGTCGTCGAGGACGAAGACCCGCTACGCCGCCATCGCGAACGCTCTCGCACGGCCGTTCGCGCTCCGCTCTGGACCGTGGACGCCGACGCGATCGTTCCCTCGGCGCTACTCGCAAAAGAGCATTACGCCGCGCGCACCATCCGACCGCGCATCCGCGAAAATCTCGCAGGCTTTCTGAAGCCCGTCGGAAACCGCGAGGTCCATGTTCCGTTCAAAGAGCCGCGCGGGCTTGAGAAAGTCGCGCCCGCTCTCTCGCTCCTTCAAAGCCTTCCAATCGAGCGCTCGGTGGCGCCAGCGAAGGACTTCCGCGGCGGCACCACGCATGGCCTCGCCGCGCTGAAGCGTTTCGTCAACCAGCGGCTTCGCGCCTACGATGAAACGCGAAACCATCCGGAGACCGACGGAACCAGCCGCCTCTCGCCCTATCTCCATTTCGGGCATCTCGGACCTCATACGGTCGCGCTTATGGTGCGCGACGCCGAGGCTCCGTCCGGGTCGCGCGACGCTTTCCTCGAGCAGCTTATCGTGCGGCGCGAGCTTGCGATCAACTTCGTCCGCTTCAATCCGCGCTATCGCTCGCTCGACAGCGCGGAGCCGTGGGCGATTCGCACGCTCTCCGAGCACACGCGCGACCGGCGCGCATATCGGTACGACGAAAAGCGCCTCGAACAGGCCGAAACGCACGACGAATTATGGAACGCCGCCGAGCGCCAGATGGTCGAATCGGGGTGGATGCACAATTACATGCGGATGTACTGGGCGAAGAAGATTCTCGAATGGAGCGCGTCGGCGCGCGAGGCTTTTGACATCGCCGTACGCCTCAACGATCGCTACGAACTCGACGGGCGCGATCCCAACGGTTACGCCGGCATTGCGTGGGCGATTTGCGGCAAGCATGATCGCGCATGGGGTCCCGAGCGCCCCATCTTCGGCAAAATCCGCTACATGTCATACGAAAGCACGCGCCGGAAATTCGACAGCCGAAGCTATATCGAGCGATGGAGCCGATGAAGGGCGAGCCCGAAACCGCGAAAATTCGCGTCGGCGTATCCGCCTGCCTGCTCGGCAGCGAGGTGCGATTCGACGGCGGCCACAAGCGCGACGATTTCCTGACGGACACGCTCGGCCAGTTCGTCGAGTTCGTGCCCGTCTGCCCCGAAGTCGAGCTTGGACTTGGCGTGCCGCGCGAATCGGTCCGGCTCGTGCGCGAGGCGGACGGCCTCGGGATGGTCGGCAACGAAACCGGCAAGGACATCACCGAAGACATGCGCGCCTTCGCCGAGCGGCGGACGCGAGCGCTCGGCGCCGAGCGCCTGAGCGGCTACGTGCTCAAGAAGGATTCGCCGAGTTGCGGGATGGAGCGGGTTCGCGTGTACGCAAAGAGCGGGATGCCTTCGCGCGATGGCGTGGGACTCTTCGCCCAGGCGCTGATGCGGCATTATCCGAATCTTCCGGTCGAAGAGGAGGGCCGTCTCAAGGATTCCGTCCTGCGCGAGAACTTCATCGAGCGCGTCTTCGCCTACCATCGTCTCGCTCGTCTGTTCGACGGCCGATGGACGGTCGGAGCGCTGGTCGCGTTCCACACCGCCCACAAACTCATCCTGATGGCACACTGGCCGAAAGCCTACGCCGAGCTTGGCCGGTACGTTGCCAACGCGAAGAAGACGCCGCGCGCCGAGTTGCGCGAGACCTACGAACGCGAATTCATGGCGGCGCTGAGA
>JAJYMR010000227.1 GCA_021786815.1 Deltaproteobacteria bacterium | reverse complement strand
ACCGCGCGTCGGCAGATTCAACGGGCCGATGCAGCCTGGGCGCCTGATTCGCTGTGCGGCTTCAAATCAGCCCGCCTGATGAGCCTCAGTTGCCGTACGGGTTGCGGCCCTGGTTGAGGTAAAGCGAGAAGCCCGCAACGCCGGACAGGGCGCGTGGCGGGCTTCGAAAATCCTCGACCGCGCCCGCCTTGAGATTGTCCAGCGCGATCGTATCCTGTCCGAGCTTTTGCCCGTCCTTCGCGTAGTAATGCACCTCGAGGTCGATGCTCGCGGAGCGCGAGCCGCTGTTCCTTACCCTGCCGGTCACGAACACCTGGCCGTTGCTGCGCTCCAGGCGGCTCTCCAGGACCTTGACCGGCTGCACGTTGAGGAGCGAGTAAAAGACCAGCGCCACGAACGCGAGCGACGCAACGAGAATGGCGAGCGTTCCCTTCTTCACGGTTCCTCGGCCGCGGTCGCCGCGCGAACAAATCAATAGGAGCGCGGAAGCCCGAGCACGTGCTCGCTTATGGAGTTAAGCACCATCTCCTGCGAGACTGGAGCAATCTTCAAAAGCCGGCATTCACGGAAATAGCGTTCGACGTCGTAGTCGCGAACGTATCCGTATCCGCCAAGAGTCTGCACCGCGCGGTCGCACGCCTCCCAGGCCGCGTCGGCCGCGCGCAGCTTGGCCGCGTTCGCCTCGGCGCCGCAGGGTTTGCGATGGTCGAAGAGCCACGCCGCCTTCATCATCATCAACTCCGCCGCCTCGAGCTTGGAGTACACGTCGGCAAGCGGATGGGCGATTGCCTGGTTCTGGCCGATCGGCCGCCCGAACACGACCCGTTCCTTCGCGTAGCGCACCGCCTTTGCGAGCGCCGCGCGCCCGATTCCAATCGCCTCGGCGGCGACCAGGATTCGCTCCGGGTTGAGCCCGTCGAGCAGCGAATGGAAACCGCGGCCCTCGCCGCCGACGAGATCGGAGGCTGGCACCTTCAGGTTGTCGATGAAGAGCATGTTGGTGTCGACGGCGGCGCGGCCGAGTTTGTGCAGTTCGCGCACCTCGACGGCGGAGGGATCGATATCCGCGAAGAACAGCGTCATCCCGTCGGTCTTTTTCGTGACCTTCTCGAACGGCGTGGTGCGCGTGAGGATCAGCATCTTTTTCGACTCGCGCGCCTTGGTGGTGAACACCTTGCGGCCGTTGATGACGTAGTAGTCGCCCTCGCGCCGGGCGAAGGTCCGGATGTGCGTGATGTCGTTGCCGGCGTCGGGTTCGGTAACCGCAAAGGAGACGTGCATCTCACCGCGCACGACCGCGGGCAGGAAGCGGCGCTTCTGCTCCTCGGTGCCGTGGAAGACGATCGGGCTTACGCCGAAGATGGAGAGATGGATGGCGCTCGCCGCCGCCATCGCGCCGCCCGAGGCGGCGACCTCGCGCATCACGAGCGCGGCCTCGGTGATTCCCAGTCCGCTTCCGCCGTACGCCTCGGGAATTGCGACGCCGAGGTAGCCGGCCTTGGCGACCGCGTCGTAGAACTCGTGTGGGAACTCGGCCTTGTGGTCGCGTTCGCGCCAGTATTCATCGTCGAAGCGCGAGGCAAGCGTCCGCACCTGGCGGACGATCTCTTCTGCGCGGATGTAAGCTCGAAGTCCATGGTCCGATCCTCGTCCTGTCAAGCCGCCGCCGTGCGAGAGCCCCTCCGCGCCGTAACCGACTCTCGATTGCTCCGGGCGAGCCGGTTGCGTCGGAGATGGTGTGGCGCGCGCGGGGGTGAGGGATGCCGTCCGGCGTGGCAAGTGCATCCTTTCTAGGCGTCATCACATACCAGTTCTTCGTTTTCCTCAAGGCAAACCCGGCACTTTTGGCTTCGCGTGCCTGTTTAAGGCGGGTACGAAACTTGAAATCGCCTCACGCGTTTCCCGGCTTAAGGCGCACACGCCGCGCCCTGAAAGCCGAATATTGGGAGGAGGACAGCGTGATTATCGCAAGCCGAACCTTTCGCATGATAGCCGCCGGGATGCTGGTGGCGTTGCTTTTTGCAACGGGCGGCAATGCGCTCGCGGACGACGCGGGCGCTTCGGCAAGCTCAAGCCAGCAGGCAAAAATCGACCAGCTTACCAAGCAAATCGAAGAGATGAAGCAGGAGCGGGGGAAGCTGATGGCCGAGGTTAAGGAGCTGAAAGCCAAGGCCACTCCGGCCGCCGCGCCCACCCCGGCACCGCCGCTTGCGTCACCCGCGATCGCCGGTCCGTTGCAGGGGGCAAGCCCCAGGCCGATCGATCTGGCGATTCCGGGAACCACCGACATACCCGTGCTCTCGGACCTCGAGAAGTTCGACGTGAACGGCATCGTAAGCGGGATCGGTATCGTTCAGAACAACACCACCGGCGTGGACAGAACCGACCGCGCCGACGTCAGCAACGCCTTCGCCATTCTCCAGAAGGCGGACGGCCCGGTGCAGTTCTACCTGCAGGCGGGAGCGTACAGCATCCCGGCGCTGGGAGTGCCGTATGTTTCGGCGGGCAACGCGATCAACAGCCTGTACGGCCCGCTGCCGGTGGCCTACCTGAAACTCCAGCCCACCGACAGCTTTTCGATCGAGGCGGGCAATCTGCCCACGCTGATCGGGGCGGAGTACACGTTCACGTTCGAGAACCTGAACATCGAGCGCGGCCTGTTGTGGAACCAGGAAAACGCGATAAATCGCGGCGTGCAGCTCAATTACGCACAAGGTCCGATCAGCGCTTCGCTGAGCTGGAACAACGGATTTTACTCCAACAGCTACACCTGGCTGACCGGCTCGCTCGCCTGGGCCATCAATTCGGCCAATACGCTCAGCTTCATCGGCGGCGGCAACCTCGGATTCTCGAAGTTTTCGAATTTCGCGACGCCGCTCCTGCAGAACAACAGCGAGATCTACAACGTCATCTACGAATACAACTCTGCGCCGTGGATCATCGAGCCGTACTTCCAATGGACCTACGTACCGAAGAACCAGCAGATCGGCGTGCTGAAGTCGACCTCAACGATCGGCGGAGCGATTCTCGCGAGCTACGCTCTTACGGATAACTTCTTTCTTGCGGCCCGCGCCGAATATATCGGAAGCACCGGCAACAGCACTGACGGTGCCGCCAACTTGTTGTATGGCCCGGGCAGCAGCGCGTGGTCGCTCACCCTGACGCCGACTTATCAGTACAAGGGGTTCTTCGTACGCCCCGAAGTCTCCTATGTTCACGCGGAGAACTATACTTCGGGCTCCGTGTTCGGCTCGATGGGCAGGAATCCATCGCGAGTTGCGGGCGCACTCGAAACCGGACTTTTCTTCTAAGGCCGCTCGAAAGCAGGAACGCTCTCATCCGTGGGTTTGAGGACCGGGGCGGGTGAGACTAAGGGAGGGGCTGGCGGGCTCGCAGGTGCGAGCCCGCCGGTTCTTTGTTATGAAGGCTCGGCGCCTCGAAGCGTGACGCGTCGTGGCCCGGTTGGATGGCGCGATCGGCAACCGGCGCCTCGATTGCGCTCAATACGATGAACCAGTGGTCCGCGATTGCAATTTTAGTCCTGCTCCTGTTCGGCCCGCTTCTGTTCCATTGGATCGAGCGCAACCTGGAGGCTTATTTTCTCGCACTCGGCGTCGCCGCGACGCTTCTGGCCGGCGGCTTTCACGCCGAACTGGCGCGTACGGCGCTCAGCGAACCGATTCCGATAACCGCCGCGGTGGTGGGCTTCGCGCTTTTGTTCCGATACACGCGAGAGCCGCTGGACCGCGCTTTTGCGCGGCTGCGCGGCCGGTTTCCGCGTCCGCTCCTTACGGCGGTTTCGGTGTTCGTGCTGGCGGCGGTTTCCAGCGTGATCACGGTAATAGTCGCCGCGCTGGTTCTGGTCGAGATAATCGGGCTGCTCAGGCTCGACGCCGAATCGCGCGCCAAGGTCGCCGTTGCGGGATGCTTCGCGGTCGGGATGGGCGCAGCGCTAACGCCGCTTGGCGAGCCGCTCTCGACGCTTGCGGCGCACGTGCTTGGGCTTCCGTTCTTCGGACTGTTCTTCCTGCTCGGGCCGTACATGGTTCCGGGTATCGCGGCGAGCGCGATACTGGCGGGATGGTTCTCGCGCGGCGCGTACGAGCCGGCGTCGTCGGAGCGCCATGTGCGCGAGACCGTTAGGCAGGCCTTCGTGCAGGGAATCAAGGTGTTTGCATTTATCGCGGGGCTCATCCTTATAAGTGATGCCTTCGGCCCGTTCGCGTCGCGTTACGTCGGGATGCTGAGAAAGGAGGTGCTGTTCTGGGCGAATACGGTGTCGGCGGTGCTCGACAACGCAACGCTGGTCGCGCTTGAAGTGCATGACATGTCGCTTGCGCGGGCGCGCGAAGCGATTCTTTCGCTGTTGATCTCGGGGGGCTTGCTCATCCCGGGGAACATCCCCAACATAATTGTTGCGGGCCTGCTCAGGATACGCAGCGGCCAGTGGGCGCGAATCGCGCTTCCGATCGGACTCGTGATGCTCGGCATCTACTTTGCTGCTCTCAATCTGGCGTTGTAAGACGGCTGCCTGGAGCGGTGGAAAATGCTGTCAAACCGTGGTGCTGCAAAGCGGCGGGGCGATGCTGCGTCCAGTATTGCTGCCCAAATGAGCAGCACGGTGCATCGCGGGCGGGCAGGTCGTCAAGGATACTGGGCGGGTTGCAAAACCGCTCTGCGCGCTTGTAGCGGCAAACGTTTTGGTACGCTAATGTTCCGCACGGCCGCAACAGCGCCGCACACGAAATGGAATAGCCAAGGGTCGCCGTCCCTAAAGAGGCGAGGAGGGTAAAGCGTTCGATGACGCCGAAAGATGTTCTTCAAATGATCAAGGAAAAGGGCGCCGTGATGGTCGATTTGAAATTTATCGACCTGCTCGGCCAGTGGCAGCACTTCACCGTGCCCATTTCCGAATTCAAAGACGAGTCGGCCTTTGAAGAGGGTCTTGGCTTCGACGGCTCGTCAATCCGCGGATGGCAGTCGATCGAGTCGAGCGACATGCTGGTGATCCCGGATCCTGCAAGTGCCGTGATGGAGCCGTTTGCGAAGGACCCGACGATCACCATGATCTGCAATATCTCGGATCCGATCACCCGCGGCGACTACACGCGCGACCCGCGCAATGTCGCGCGCAAGGCCGAGGCGTACCTCAAGTCCACCGGTATCGCGGACACCGCCTACTTCGGTCCCGAGCCCGAGTTCTTCATCTTCGACGGTATCCGCTACGACACCAATCAGCACTCGAGCTACTTCTTCATCGAATCGAGCGAGGGTTTCTGGAACAGCGGCAAAGACGGACAGAACCTCGGCTACAAGCCGCGATACAAGGAAGGCTACTTCCCGGTTCCGCCCAACGACAGCCTGCAGGACATTCGCTCGGAGATGGTGCTCGAGATGGAGCGGGTCGGAATCCGCGTCGAGAAGCAGCATCACGAGGTCGCGACCGCCGGACAGGCCGAAATCGATATGCGCTTCCAGTCGCTGGTCAAGATGTCGGACTGGCTGACCTGGTACAAGTACATCTGCAAGAACGTGGCGATCCGACATGGCAAGACGGTCACGTTCATGCCCAAGCCGCTGTTCGGCGACAACGGTTCCGGGATGCATACGCACCAGAGCCTGTGGAAAGGCGAGACGCCGCTGTTCGCGGGGTCGGGCTACGCCGGGATGTCGGAACTCGCGCTCCACTACATCGCGGGCATTCTCCATCACGCGCGTTCAATCGCGGCCTTCACCAACCCGTGCACGAACTCGTATCGCCGGCTGGTGCCTGGATTCGAGGCGCCGATTAACCTCGCGTACTCGAGCCGCAACCGCTCGGCCTCGATCCGCATCCCGATGTACTCGCCGTCGCCCAAGGCCAAGCGTATCGAGGTGCGTTTCCCCGATGCGACCTGCAATCCGTACCTTGCGTTCTCGGTGATGATGATGGCGGGTCTCGACGGTATCCAGCGTCGGCTCGATCCGGGCCAGCCGCTCGACAAGGACATCTACGCCCTTACTCCAGCGGAACTGAAGGAAGTTCCGAACATGCCGGCGTCGCTCGAAGAGGCGCTCGACGCGCTCAAGAACGACCACGAGTACCTGCTCAAGGGCGACGTGTTCACCGAGGATCTGATCGAGACCTGGATTGAATACAAGATGGCGCGCGAAGTGAGCCAGAGTCGGCTGCGTCCGCATCCGTACGAATTCGCCCTCTACTTCGACGCCTGAAAACCCGCTTCGACGCGGCGACCCAACGGCGGCGGGCCTTTGACCCGCCGCCGTTTTCCTTTGCGACGCGTGGGCCGGGACGTTATGCGGTCTTGCGGGTTCTCCAGGCTTCGCGTAGACGAAACAGATTTGTCCTCACGTCCGCCGCAGATGCTGGCAGCTCAGGCCGCCGCCTGTGCCTCGAGTTGCGAGGTACAATGCGGGCATCGCGTGGCCGCCTTCGGAATCGGCGAAAGACAATAGGGGCAGTTACGCGTTTTTGCCGGTTCGGGTTTGCTGAACTTGTCAACCACGCTCTGGTATTGCGTAACCACCAGGAACATCGCGAAAGCCACGATGACGAAATCCACGACCGTGTTGATGAACAAGCCATAATTGAGCGTGGGCGCCTCCGCCGCGCGGGCCGCTGCGAGCGAGGAATAGTGCTGTTCGCTCAGCGTGACGAACAGATTTGAAAAGTTGACCTTGCCCAGTAGCAGGCCGAGGGGCGGCATCAGGATGTCGTTGACCAGCGAGGTCGCGATCTTGCCGAACGCGCCGCCAATCACGATGCCGACCGACATGTCGACCACGTTTCCACGCATCGCGAACTGTCTGAATTCCTTGAGCATCGGCACTCCTCTCTTATGCGGGAAAATCCCGCAACCTGTTGGCGCGGCGAGAGTCGCCGCGGAGTTCCCCCGTTCCGGTGAAAGGCATCCGGCGCAGCGCGCGCCGGGAGCTACGATTTTGTGCGCGCGGAGGCTTCGAGCTTGTCGAGCCGTTCGCGCAGCTTCACGTTGTCCTCGCGCATCTTGTCCATCTCGTCGCGCAACCGCGCGCCTTCTTCGACACGGCTTCGGCCCTGCACGATTGCGTCGATAGCCTCCTGCGCGCGGCGCTGAACCCGCCCGTCGAGGTCACGCTCGCGAAGCCTCGTGAGCGGGGCAATCGCGCGCGCGTCGCCAATATCCTCGAACGCGCCCGGCACGCGCAGCCGCACCATGAACTCGCGGTCGTCCACCAGGGGCGCAAGGAAGTCGAGGATTTCCGCGCGGCGTGCGTCACCGAGTTCGGCGCATCGCCCGAGCGTTCCTATTGCTGCCACGCGCGCCCGGGGCGGTCTTCCGTATGCGCTCCATTCGCGCGCGACTCCGATGACGCGCTCGTCGCGCAACTCGGCCATCCCGGAAAACGCATGGGCGCGTATCGCTTCAAGGTACGAATCGCGCGAGAGCGCGCTACTCAGATGCTCGAAGGCGCGTGAGTCGCGAGTTTTGCCGAGCGCGAGCGCGGCTTCGGCTTCGACGAAGTAGCTCGCGTCTCCGTTCGTGAGCACGCGGGCGAGCGCGTCGGCCGCCTGCGTGTCGTTGCGGAAGGTTCCGAGGGCGCGGACCACTGCGCGGCGGGCCTTGGGATGTTCCACCTTGAGGCCCTCGAGCAGAGCGTCCCGCGCCTCGGCGGTTCTGATCTCGCCGAGCGCCTGGGCGGCGTCGGCCCGCACGCCCCAGAAAACGTCGTTGAGCATCGCCTCGCGCAGCGCCGCGACCGCCTGGGGGCTACCCTCCTTGCCGAGTTCGCGCGCAGCCGCGCCGCGCGCGATCGCCTCGGGCGCTTTTTTGAGCACGAGTTCCAGCGCCTCGCGGCTTCGCTTGTGTTTGAGGGTTTTCAGGATGTCGTGCGCCGGATCGAGGCTGACAGCCTTGGGCGCCGCGTCGCAGGCGAAATGAAACGTCTGCTCGCGCTCCTTCACCTCTACGCGATAGCGATTGTCGGCGCCGTCGCCGTCCATCAACGCAATCGTTGCCGAGAAACGGAACGCGGCCGTCGTGTTCTCGGTCTTGTGCGTCTGCTTGACGATGACGCTGGCGAGTCTTCGCTTGTCGTCGAACGAGTGGGAGACTTCGAGTTCCGGATGGCCCTCCTTATAAACCCACTGGTCGAAGAACCAGTCGAGATTGCGTCCGGTCGCGTCCTCGAAGACGCGCTGGAGGTCCTGCGTGATGACGTTGCCGCCGCGATGACGCGTGCAATACAAGTTGAGAGCCTTGAAGAACAGCGCATCGCCCGTCTCGCGCCTCAGCATGTGCAGCACGAGGCATCCTTTTTCGTACAGATGGCGGTCGAAGAGTTCGATCGGCGCGCGATATCGGTTGCACACTATCGGCCGGCGGTAGCGATGCGAGTCCTCGTCGAGGTAGTTCTCGCGATCCTGGCGCAGGTTCCATGCGAACTCGTCCGCGCCCTTGTCCTCCTCGCACCAGAGCGCCTCGAAGTAAGTTGCGAAGCCCTCGTTGAGCCAGGCGTGGGCCCAGTCGCGGCAGGTGAGCAGGTCGCCCCACCATTGATGGGCCAGTTCGTGCGCGACCAGGGGATCGCTGGTGAAGTCCAGATGCGCGCGCTGGTCGTGCAGTGTGTCGGCGGTCTGGGTCGTCGCCGAGGTGTTCTCCATCCCGCCGAAGATGAAATCCGTGACAGCAACCTGCGAATACTTGGCGTAAGGATAGGGCACGCCGATTCGGCGCTCGAAGAACTGGATCATCCGCGGCGTGTTGCCGAAGGCGCGCCGCGCGTCCTCCTCGCGGCTCTGATGGACGTAATAGAGAACAGGCACGTCGCCCGCGCGGTCGCGAATCTCGACGAATTCGCCCGCGGCGAGGCTTATCAGGTAAGCCGAATGCGCGACGTCGTGACGCCAGTGGAAGGTGCGCGTGCCGCGGGCCGAGTCGGACGCCGTGGAGAGGAGCGCGCCGTTCGAGACGGCGGTGAACTTCGCGGGTACCGTCGCGATAACCTCGCTCGTGACGCGATCGTTCGGGTAGTCGTAACAGGGGAACCAGTAGCGCGAGTCTTCGTCTTCGCCCTGGGTCCACGCCTCGACCGGCTTTTCGGGATAGGCTTCGTCGGGACCCACGAAATAGAGTCCGCGCCGCGGGCGGGCCCCGTAGTCGATTGCGATTTCGGCTTCGTCGCCCGCGCGCATCGGGCGCGCAAACTTCACCCGGAGCTTTGCGCCTTCGCTTTCGAAAGCCACGGGCTCGCCCGACAATCTGACCGCTTTCACGGTCATCTCGGCCGCGTCGAATTCCGCCTCGCGAAGCTCATCGACGATTGCGGAGAGCCGATGGGTCGCGGTGCCGGAGATACTGCGCTCGGCGAAGTCGAGAGCGATTTCGAGCCTGATATGTGCGACGTCAAAGGTCCGGTCGCGGGCCCATTTCGGCTCGACGTGCTCGGGTTGAAAGGGTCGCCGTCCGCGGGCCAACCGCGCGGTGAACGCGCATCCGTCGCCCAGTTCCATCGCCATACGATCGAGAAAACGCGGCCTGTGCATGGCCGCGATCGTAGGGAGCCATGGCGACGTGCGCAAACCCGTTTTTCGGGCGCAGGCCGGCGCGACGCTTCGATCGGCAAAGCGGGACAATCGGCGGCGATGGCCCGGACCGTCAGGCCATCGCCGCTACTGCTGCGAAGAAGAACCGGAGACGAATTCCGAGCCTACTTCTTTCCTTCTTTCTCGAGTTTCTCGGCCATCTCGAGATGCATCTTGGCGAGGGCTTCGTCCTCTTCCGCGATCTTTCGATACTGCATCGCCTGCAGCGTGCACTCGCGGCGTGCCTTGCCTCCCGCAGCCTCACCCGCCATCGTTTTGGTCTTGTAACAATCGCGGAGAGCATGGAGGTCGGAAGCCTTCTTTTTGGCCTCCGCCGCTTCCTTCTGATAGTACTCGGCGATTTTCCGATGGTCCTCGGCGGTTTTAGCGCTCGCGACCATCTTGGCGATTTCGGACTGCTCCGCTGGTGCGCCTTCCTGAGCCGTCGTGACCTGCGGGGCTATCGCAAACATCGCGACCACCAGGGCAACCACAAGTACCGGTCTGACCTTGTTCATAGGGCCTCCTCCGTTGGTCCGTCGGAAGATGGTCACAGCTAGAAACGTGCCATCAGAACTGCCGATTTTTGGCGGATTTTTCGCTGCGGTGATGTCTCCGAAGGTGACATTGGAATGTTTCCCAACGGATTAAAGAGGGTTCCGGTCGGAGTCAAACTGCGCCGACGAACCCGCCCTGCGTTAAACGAGCTTCAGCACGACGCCTTCGTTCGCGGAAAGCTCTAGCGTTTCGCCGATTGCACCGATGTTTCGATCGGGGTCGGAGCTTAGAGCAATCACGCCCGGCCCGATAGCGGTTATACGCCGGCGCTCGCCCGCGAAGTTCAACGCGACCGCCATCCGATGCGAGGCGCTCTCTCGAATCAAGACAAGACAGTCCGCCGGCGCGTCCGCGCCGACCCTAAGGGTGCCCTCGAGCAGCGCCGGGTTGTCCCTACGAAGCCGTATCAGGCGTCGGTAAAGCGAAAGCATCGAGTGCGGGTCGTGGCGCTCGCGTTCGACGTTGGCCGCGGCGCAATCCCCGAGCGGCAGCCATGGGGTGGCGGCCGCGGTCGTGAAGCCGCCGCTTCGCGCCTCCGACCATTGCATCGGCGTGCGGCAACTGTCACGTCCGGCGGGATCGCGCCTTCGCCCGGACGGGATCTCGACGTTGTGCATCCCGATTTCCTCGCCGTAGTAAAGAAACGGGGTCCCGCGCACCGTCGTCATCAGCACCGCGAGCATCCGCGCCCGCGCCTCGGTCGCCGCGCCTTCGGCGTAACGCGAAATGTGCCGGGCGAAGTCGTGATTCGAGAGCGTATAGGTCGGCCACGCGCCGTCGTCGAGCAGCGTTTCGGTTTCCTCGATTGCCGCGCGGAACGAGGCCGCATCGTACCTGCACATCAGGAAGCGGAAGTTGAAGGCGAGATGGCACTCGTTAGGGCGAAGGTAATCGGCGAGCGAACGCTGGTCGCGCGGCCACACCTCGCCGACCATCATCCTGTCGACGAAGTCGTCGAGTACGCGCCTGAGCCCGCGCACGACCTCGTGAACTTCGGGCAGATCCTGGCTGAAAGCCGGAACGAGTCCCGCGCCGGGATTGGCGGGGTCGCGCGGCGGATTGTCGCGAAGGGCCGCGTCCTTCATCAGATAGGAGATTACGTCGACCCGAAAGCCATCGACTCCACGCAGAAGCCAGAAGCGCAGCACGTCGTGCATCGCCGCGACGACTTCGGGGTTGCGGTAGTTGAGGTCGGGCTGCTCGGGGAGAAACGAATGGAGATAAAACGCGCGCGTCGGTTCGTCGTACTGCCACGCTGAACCGCCGAAGGTGCTCAACCAGTTGTTGGGCGGATGGCCGAACTCGCCGTCTGCCCAGATGTACCAGTCGCGCCTGTGATTGCGGCGCGAACTGCGCGATTCGAGGAACCAGGGATGCTGGTCCGAGGTGTGGTTGGGAACCAGATCGAGCACGACACGGATATTGCGGCGATGGGCCTCGGCGAGCAGACGGTCGAAACTTGCGAAGTCGCCCAGTTCGGGATGGATTCCGCAGTAGTCGCTTACGTCGTAGCCGAAGTCGCGAAGCGGCGAGGGATTTATCGGCGACAGCCATAGCGCGTCCACGCCGAGCGATTCGGGCGTTCCGTCGTTCAGGTAGTCGAGATGCGCGGTAATGCCGTCGAGGTCGCCGATTCCGTCGCCGTTGGAGTCGGCGAAGCTGCGGACATAGATTTCGTAAAAGACGGCCTTTTTCCACCACCCTGCGGACATCGGCTTCGGTTCACTTCCTCCCCGTCAAGGTGCAGCGCGACGCTCCAGGCGAGCGCCTTTGGCGACGCCTCCGAACATAATTAAGGACGCATCGGGCTCACAACGGCCAGCGCGGGCGGCAGAGGCGACGACCGGCGATCAGTCGGTGAAGCCCAACTCCTTCAGCCGCTGGCGTGCCTCGACCGCGTCCTCGGCGTACACCATCAGGCGCGAGGGTATTGCCGCGGTGCTTCCGAGCATCCGCGAAGAGTCCTCGTCGAACACGAAGCACTCGATGCCCGAACTTTCGAGCATGTCGCAGGCAATCCGGATCGGAGCGGGCTCGATGCTTGCCAGCACCTCGGTTAGTTCGTTCGGATCGCGTGGCGTGCGTTCGGTCATCGGTAACTCCGGGGCTGTGGTTATTCGCCGGCAGGGAGCTTGGCGGGCCGCATGACTCCTTTGACGCGATTGTAAAGAAAGAAAGCAGCGCCCGCCGCAAGAACGGCTGCTATCCCGCCGTCGAAGCGATGGAAATACGGCGCGAGCGAATCCCAATTCTGCCCGAGCTTCATACCGGCCCATGCGAGCGCAAGGCACCAGATGTAGGAGCCGGCGAGCGTGTACACGGTGAAGGGCAGAAGCCGCATCCGCGCGACTCCGGCCGGAAATGCGATAAAGGTGCGGACCACGGGCAGCAGCCGGCTCAGGAAGACGGCCGGCCCGCCCCATCGCTCAAAGAACCGATCGGCGATTTCCAGCTCGTGCGGCGCTATCAGCACGTAGCGGCCGTAGCGTTCGATCGCCCATCGTCCTCCGCTTGCTCCAACGTAGTACGCGGCGTAGGAGCCGAGCAGGCATCCGAGCGCTCCCGCGAGCGCGACCAGGTTGAGATTGAAACGTCCCGTGGCCACCAGGTAGCCGGAGAACGGCATGATCACCTCGGAGGGCAGCGGGATGCAGGCGCTTTCGATCGCCATCATCAGGATCACGCCGCCATAACCGAGCGTCGCGATGGAGACGATGACGAGGCTTGAAATCGAGCTTAAAAGCCTGTCGATCATCGGAAGGATTCGCTAACCTTGGCTGCGTCCTGCGCAGCCACGCCCCTGACATTATCGCACAAGACTGCCATGCGCGGCTTCGCGATGCGAGCCGGGTCTCGCCGCGGCGGGCAAAACCGTTTCCAGTTTAGGCCGGGTCAGTGTATAATCCCTAACTGTATTTATGTTGAACGGCCAAGTTATTCGGGCGTCGCGGGAAACAACCTTTGCGCCGGCGCCGCGCCCATACGAGGGAGACAAATGGCAAAGAACACTCTTACGGTGACCGACAACCGAACCGGAAAGACCTACGAGATTCCCATCGAGGAAGGCGGGGTCGTCCGTGCCGCGGCGTTCCGCGACATCAAGAACGGCGCCGACGACTTCGGCCTGATGACCTACGATCCGGCGCTATTCAATACGGCGGTGTGCCGCAGCCGCGTTACTTTCATCGACGGCGATCGCGGAATCCTACGTTACCGCGGATATCCGATCGAGCAACTGGCCGAAGAGAGCAATTTTCTCGAGACCGCCTATCTCATCGTGAAGGGCGAACTGCCGGACCAGAAGCACTTCCGCACCTGGCAGCACAACATCAAGATCCACACGATGGTGCACGAGAACATCAAGCGCTTCATGGAAGGCTTTCGCCATGACGCGCATCCGATGGGGATGCTGCTTGGGACAGTGGGCGCGATGTCGACGTTCTATCCCGACGCGAAGAACATCTTCGATCTCGAATCGCGCCGCCTGCAGACCCGCCGGCTTATCGGCAAGATGCCGACCGTCGCGGCCTTCGCCTATCGGCATAGCCGCGGGCTTCCCTACGTCTATCCCGACAACGATCTGAGCTACACGGGCAACTTCCTGTCGATGCTGTTCAAGATGACCGAGCTCCAGTACAAGCCCAACCCGGTGCTTGAGCACGCGCTCGACGTGTTGTTCATCCTGCACGCCGACCATGAGCAGAATTGTTCGGCGAACGCGATGCGCTCGGTGGGAAGCTCGAGTCCGGATCCCTATGCGGCGACCGCGGCCGCAATTGCGGCGCTCTACGGCCCGCTTCACGGCGGCGCGAACGAGGCGGCGATCAACATGCTCATGGAGGTCGGCTCCAAGGATCGCATCCCCGCGCTTATCAAGGAGGTCAAGGCGGGAGAGAAGAAACTCAACGGCTTCGGCCATCGCGTGTACAAGAACTACGATCCCCGCGCGAAGATTCTGAAGAAGCTCGCCTACGACGTCTTCGAGGTGACCGGGCGCAACCCGCTCATCGATATTGCGATTGAACTCGAACGAATCGCGCTGGAGGACGAGTACTTCATCAAGCGCAAGCTCTATCCCAACGTCGATTTCTATTCGGGGATCATCTACCAGGCGATGGGTTTCCCGATGACGATGTTCCCGGTGCTGTTCGCGATTCCACGCACCGCCGGTTGGCTTGCTCAGTGGGCCGAGATGGTGCGTGACCCCGAGCAAAAGATCACGCGCCCGCGCCAGGTTTACATAGGGGAAAGTGAACGGCAGTGGATGCCGATCGAGAAACGCGCCGAGCCGACCATGCGGGAGGACGCAGTGAGCGAGGCGATCTGACGAAGCGCTCGATTATCCGCGAAAATGAACGGAAGACCGGCTCGCTATGGCGGCCGGTCTTCCTTTTTGTGCCGGCGCATCCTTGGCCCTGCCGCGGCGGCGAAAACAGGACGAATATCCCGCGAAAACCTCGGGAAACCGGAATTGGCATCGCCCAACGGTTTTGATAAGAGAAAAAGCCAATCAATGGGTCGGTTTTGGGCACGATACGCAAGCCGGGCGCGCTCCTGGCGTGTGTCGTCGCACGGAACTGTGCTCGGTGGGGGAGTGGCGACGCGCGATATGCGCGCCGAGGGTGCGCTTATGAGCAGAGGAGAAGTGAACGAGGACATCACGCGGCAAGCGGAGCGTTGGCCCGGTGAGCAACGAACTGCCAGCCGCGCGGAGCAGCGTTTCGATCTTCAACCTTCCGCAGCCCAACCGTCGTCCCGTGAAGGCCGTCGCGCCCGCGCGCGCAAACTTCCCGCCTCGATCATCTACTGCGTGCTCGGCGCCGCTTTTGCGACATTGATGCTCGGCGCGACGCCTCGCCCAAAGGAATCGCTCGCGTCCGATAGTATCGACAGCGGCATGCGGAAAGCCGCGACGCAGCTGGCGTCGCTGTCGGCGAAGCCCAATGAGGATCCGACCGGCGGATTCCACTTCTTCATCATGCTGGATCCGCAAACCACAGAGTGGCACCACGAGTCGTGGGCGGATCACCTAGAGTCGCGTCTCAAGGCCAAGCTCGCGCGCCATGGATTCCCGAATATCGGCGTTTCGGTCAGCCGCGACGGCGCCGTTTTTCTCGCCGGCACGCTGTTCGACCGTTCCGAGAAGTCGGTGGTCGAAAGGATAGTCGAGCGCACGCCGGGAGTCGTGAGTGTCCACTTCCCGCATCCGGAAATTCAAAAACTGTACGGTCCTCCGTATCTTGGAATCGAGACCGCACCCTCGGGACCTCATGCGGGCGTCAAAGTGATGAAAGTCTGGCCGGGCTCGCCCGCCGCGATGGCGGGAATTCAGCCGGGTGACGTCATCGTCACGTTCGACGGGAGCGCGGTCAGGGGTCCGGAGACTTTCCGCTACCTGGTCGCTTCGCACGTTGGCGGCCAGCGCATCCCGCTGACAATCGAGCGCGGCCACGCCCAAAAAAGCATGATCGTCCGACTCGGACCGACCGCCGCGGTGGTTCTCGATTGAGTCGGGCCGCTAGATAAGGAAGCGGGTGCCCACGCTGTTCTGTACGAACGCGCCGGGGAATTCTCGCGCAATCGCATGGGCCGCGCGCCATCCCGTGCAATGCGCCGGAACGATAAGCTCCGGCGCGATTTCCTTGAGCGCGCGCACCGTTGGCTCGATAATCGGTTCGAAAATCGCTCCGGATAGGTGAAATCCGCCAATCACCGCGTGCACGCGCTGGACCCCGGTCAACGCCTGCGCATGGCGAATCGTGTTGATCACGCCCGCGTGGCCGCATCCGGTGAGAATCACCAGTCCCTTGCCGCGCACGTTGACGACCACCGCCTGGTCGTCGTGAATCCACGGGTCCGGCTGCCATTTGCGGCCGACTTTGGCCCAGTGAATCGGAAAGCCTTTTTCGAAGTCGGTCGAGCGATGGATCTGTCCGGTTATGAGAACGAGGTCGCCGAGCAGGGTCGATGGTCCGCGCTCCTCGATCACTTCAACACCGTCGTGGCGAAGCGCGCGGCGGTCGGGCGGGGGAAGATTTATCTCGTGACCGTCGGGCAGCATCACCTTGCGCTGCAGCATCGCGTCGGGATGGAGCACGACCGGCATGCGCCGCCCGCCGAGCCTGCGCACCATCCCGGCAAGCCCGTTGGTATGGTCGGCGTGACCGTGGCTCAGGGCGACGGCGTGCAGTTCGTTGG
>JAJYMR010000336.1 GCA_021786815.1 Deltaproteobacteria bacterium | reverse complement strand
TCTGATAAGCTCTTGGAAGCACGTTGGCGGGTTTGGGTTCGGATTACGGCAGGACCGGGAGTTCCGCGATGAGGTTTACCGGAAGGGGCAAGCAGCTCAACATCTTCGTCGGCGAAACCGACCAGTACCATCACCAGGCGCTGTACATGGCGATTATCGAGATGCTCCGGCGCGAGGGATGCAGCGGTGCAACTGCAGTCAGGGGGATCGCGGGTTTTGGCGCCTCGTCGCTGATTCACACTGCCGCCATCCTGCGCCTGTCGATGGATTTGCCGATCATAATCACGGTCGTGGACAGTCCCGAGCGAATCGAAAGCATCCTGGGACGTCTTCGTGAGATGGCGCCGAGCGCTTTGATGACGACCCATGAGGTGGACGTCGTCCAGGTGGGGGTTCCCTGCAAAGAAGGCCTGCCCGACGTTAAGGTTTCGGAGGTGATGCGTCGTGAGGTCGCGACCGTGCGTCCCGACAGTCCCGTGACCGAGGCGGTTGAGCTTCTGCTCGACAAAGATTTCACCGCGTTGCCGGTGATTAACGGCCAGGGCAGGGTGGTCGGGATGGTTAGCGACACCGACCTGCTGACGCGCGGCGGGATGACCGTGACGCTGAGCCTCAAGCGGGCGACCGATCTGGACTACGTGCGCGGACTTCACGACTCGCTCGAGAATCCCGCGCGCAAGGTGTCGGAAGTGATGACGCGCGAGGTGGTGACGGTCAGCCCCGACATGATTCTCGGACGGGCCGCCAAGGTCATGGTGGAAAAGCGCCTCAAGCGCCTTCCGGTGGTGGACGGCGAAGGAAAGCTGGTCGGCATCCTCGGCCGGCTCGACATCCTGAACACGATCGCCGCGGTCCATATGCCCGAATGGCATCCCGAAGCGCGTCCGCTCGGCGAGCAGGCGACGGTGGGCGACGTGATGACACGCGAGGTTCCGACGGTGCGCGACTCGGCGACGGTCGAGGAGATCTTCGGTCTGCTGGTGGCGTCGTCGCACAAGCGGGTGGTCGTGGTGGACGAGGCGCGGCGTGTGGTCGGGATTATAGCCGACTCGGACCTGATCTCCAGGGTGAGCCGCGAGAGCTGGCCGGGAATCATGGAGGTACTTATCTCACGGGTGCCGCTTGGAAAAATCAGCAGCGAGGCGCGAAACCACATTCAGAAGCTGCGCGGCCGTTTCGCCAGGGAGTTCATGACGCGCGACGTGACCACCGTGAACGAGAAGATGCCGGTTGCGAGCGCGCTTGCGCTGTCGGCGGAGAAGCGGGCCAAGCGGATGCCGGTGGTCGACGCCGAAGGCCGGCTGGTCGGAATCGTGGGCCGCACCGAGATGATGCGGGCGCTGCTCGGCGGGAATGCGAGAGTCGGCCAATGAAGATTCATTTGACTGACGCAAGTCGCCTGTTAAACTCGCTATAACGAGTGGTGGTGATGGGGTTCACCGGAACCGCCCTTTCCTGAGCAGGGCTGATAACCCCTACCGAGGCGCAAGCCGGTAGGGGTTTTTTCGTTTTTCAGTCCCCTACTTCTGAGCGTAGGTTCTCTCGCAAGCAGACGCGAACTCCGCGTCCGCTGACGGGAAGGTAACTAATAGCGACCGGGTAGAGGGACGATGGCTCGTTCGATAGGGTTCAACCTGCTCCAGGTGCTGTTTGTGATCGCGCTGGCTCCGCTGGTGTCGGGAGTCCTGGCGCGCCTGAAGGAAGTCGTTCAATCCCGCCGCGGCCCCAGTATTTTTCAGCCCTACCGCGACCTTAGAAAGTTCTTCAACAAGGACGAAGTCGTCTCGGAACACGCGTCGTGGATATTCCGCGTCACGCCGTACGTCGTGTTCGTCGCCCCGATTTTCGTCACCACGTTGATTCCTGTGCTCACGAGCTACCCGCTCTTCTTCGCGTTCATGGGCGATATGCTGGGCGGCGGTTTCGTGCTGGCGCTGGGCGGGTTCTTTGCGACGCTCGCAGCCGTGGACACTGCCAATCCCTACGGTCCGATGGGCGCGAGCCGCACACGGATGGTGGGCTTTCTCGCAGAGCCGGTTTTCATGATTGTTTTCTTCACGGTCTCGTTCATCGCGGGCTCGACCATCCCCTACATCGTGCAGGAACACTGGGTAACGCTCCCAGAGTTTTTCGCGCCTTCACACGTGCTGCTCGTAATCGCTTTCGTGATGCTGATCCTGGCCGAGGCCGGGCGCATCCCGGTTGACAATCCGAGCGGGCATTTCGAGTTGGCGATGATCGACGAGTCCAAGAACCTCGAATACTCGGGCAGCGGGATGGCACTGATGAAGTGGGGCGGCCAGATGAAGCTACTGGTGCTGATGTGCATCCTGCTGAACGTGCTCGTAAGCCCTTGGGGCCTTGCGCATGGGCAGAGCATCGGCGACGTGCTTTTGGCGGCCCCGCTCGTCCTGTTCAAGATCGGCCTGTTTATCCTCGTCCTGGTCGTAATTGAATCTTCGTTGGCGAAGCTGCGGTTGTTTCGAGTCAGCGAATTTTTGGGCGCGGCCTTTGTAACGTCCGTGGTCGCGATGATCACGGGGCTGCTCAGGTTCTAGGAAACACCATGGACACTTTGATGCCGGTACTCGCATCGCTCAACGGTCTGGCCGCCGGAGTCTTCCTGCTGAGCGCCTTCGGACTGCTTGCAACGCGGCAGATGCAGGGATGCGTGCGCTTCTTCAGGCTGCAATCGCTCGCCCTTGTCGCGTCGATATTCCTGATAGCAATCGGTATGCGCGTGCCGGACCTAATCGCGGTTGCGTTGCTCGATTTCACGATCAAGCCATTGTTGATCCCGTGGCTTCTGCGGCGCTACGTGCGCGAAGAGCTGTTCCGGCGACGCGAGATCGATCAGGTACTCAACATCCCCAGCTCGTTGCTCGTCGCGCTGGCGCTGACAATTACAGCTTACTTCCTGGCGGTCATACTTCCCCCGGCGGCCGGCTCGATGGGTAATATAAACGTGCCGGTGGGCCTCGCTGGACTGCTGCTCGGAGCATTCACGCTCGCCGTCAGGCGCGAGGCCGTGCCGCAATTGATAGGGATTTTCGCGATCGAAAACGGTTCGCTGTTCGCGGGAATCGCGATTGCGCCAAGACTACCGCTGGTAGCGGAAATGGCCTTCCCGTTTGACATGCTGATTATCGCACTGGTGATCGGGATACTTACTCGGATTACGCAGGAGCGGGTGGGTACGACCGAGGTCGGCGCGTTGCGAAGTCTGCGGGAGGGTGGAGCGGAATGACACTCTTTGTGATCCTGGCTCTGCCGCTTGTCGCAGCGCTCGTCTCGTCGCTGCCTCTGGGACGCCGCGTGGCCCCAGCGACGACTCTTCTGGCCGCCGTCGGCGCCGTTCTGATTTCCGGCAGGGCCGCATTGACGGTCGCGGCGGGCGCGCAAGTAGTCGGCGTGGCCGGTTGGATCGAATTGGATGGTCTCGGGGCGCTGATACTGCTGCTTGTTGCCGTCGTTGGGATGACCGCGGCGCTGTTCTCGTGGGGATATGTCGCGCGTGAAAAGGATTCGCGCCACCTGCGCCGATACTATTCCAATTACAACCTCTTCGTCTTCGCGATGCTCGCGGTGCCGATGCTGGTCGAACCCGCGTTGGTCTGGACCGCGGTTGAGCTCACGACGATCTTCGGAATTTATCTCGTTGCGTTTGACAATACGCCCGAGGCGGTTGAAGCGGCGTGGAAGTATTCGATTTTGACAATCATGGGCGGCGCGATGGCGTTGCTCGGCTTTATCGTCCTGTTCCGCGCAACGCGGTTCGGCGACGCGCCTTTCACGTGGCGCGGACTGGTAACGCTCGCGCCGAAGGTCTCGTCCGGCGTCCTTGAATCGGCGTTCCTTCTGATCCTGGTGGGTTTCGGCGCGAAAGCCGGACTGGTGCCCCTTCATACCTGGCTTCCCGACGCCCATAGTCAGGCGCCTTCGCCGGTTTGCGCGTTACTGTCGGGCGTTAAAACTACGGTCGTGCTTTACGTGATCCTTAGGATGCTGCCGATTCTCAATGCATCCGGCCGCATCGACGTCGATCGCTGGGCTATCGTTGTCGGCCTGATTTCGGTGGGGATCGCCGCATTTCTGATTCTGCAGGTGACTGACTACAAGCGTCTGTTCGCATTCTCCACCGTGGAGCATATGGGAATCATCCTGACCGCTGCGGGACTGGGGGGCGCCGCCGCTCACTATGGGGCTGTCTATCAAATTCTCAATCATTCCCTGACCAAGTCCTTTTGTTTCTTCGCCGCAGGTACGACAATGCTCACGGTCGACACGCGGCAGATCGCCGACGTGCGGGGACTGATACGAACCTCGCCGGTCGCCGGGACTGCTCTCTTGTTCGGAGGCATCGCGATCGCCGGCGCACCACCGCTGGCGGTCTTCCTGAGCGAGTTCTCGATCCTCCGGTCGGGTATAGCCGGACAGCATTATGTCGCAATCGGATTGCTCGCAGCCTTTATCGTCGTCGCATTCTTCGGAATTCTGCACCATCTCAATCGGATGACATTCGGACAGGCGGAGCCGGTGCCTGGAGATGCTGCCCCGGTCAAATTGCCACTGAGTTCGGTACTAACGCTGATTATCGCCGCAGCACCGATCGTCATACTCGGCGTTTATATGCCGCCGCCGCTCCATCGTCTTCTCCAGATGGCGGCCGAGGGACTCGCGAGGTAATTGATGCCGCCCGAATTGCTGCGAGTGTTGGAGGAGGCAAAAGCCCGATGGACCGGCAAAGTCCGGCCGAGCTTGAACGGCGGTGACGCGGCCGCCTGCCACCTGGAGTGCGAAACGTCGGAACTGCCGGCGATCTGCAATTGGTTATTCGCTGAGCGCGAGTGTAGCTTCGGCGGCTTGATCGTTGAGCAGGGAACGCCATGGCAACTGAGATACGTTTTCTATGGGCAGGATTCGGGCTGGACGCATGTAGTCACATACCTGCACGCGGGTGAGGAACGAGTACCCAGCGTCAGCCGACTAATTTACGCCGCGGACTGGCACGAGCGCGAAGCCGAAGATTTGTTCGGACTTGAGTTTGAAGGCCATCCCCGGTTGGGTGATTTCGTGCTTCACAACGATGTCTGGCAGGAGGGCGTCGCGCCGATGCGCAAGGGCTTCGACGGGTCGCGTCCAGTGACTAATCGCGAGCCTGATTTGAACTGGAAACCCCGCCGAATCGTCGAGGAAGCGGGTGCTTTCGGGATGCCGGTTGGCCCCGTTCATTCGGCGGCAATCGCGCCTGTCTATTTCCAACTCGAGACCGTGGGCGAGGACGTTATCCGTGCTCAGCCGCGACTGTTCTATGCCTATCGCGGGCTCGAAAAGATCGCCGAAGGCCGGCAGGCCGACGACGCGCTGTTGATTGCCGAACGGATCAGCGGAACGTCGGCGTTCGCGCATTCGCTCGGGTTATGCCAGGGCGTCGAGGGCTTGTGCCAGGTCGAAGTGCCCGAACGTGCATCTTGGTTGCGAGTGTTCCTCGCGGAGTTCGAGCGGCTCAGGCATCACGTTGCGGCGATCGCGGGAATCTGCGAATCGACGGGGCTGGCCGTGTCCGCCGCTCAGGCGGCGATCCTCGAAGAGGAGCTGCTGAGGATTTCAGGCTCTCTGACCGGCCATCGGTATCTTTTCGGGATGAACGTCTTCGGAGGGCTGGCGACAGACCTCGATGATGCGGTGTGCCGCCGCGCCGCGGTACAGATTGCGCAAGTGAGCGACAAGCTTGCTGTGCTGCAAGGCATGTTGAGCACGTCAAGCAGTTTTCTCGACCGGCTAGA
Source organism: Deltaproteobacteria bacterium (assembly GCA_021786815.1). Lineage (GTDB taxonomy): Bacteria > Desulfobacterota > Binatia > Binatales > Binataceae > DTIX01. Next base: position 10,563 of record JAJYMR010000336.1, on the reverse strand, counting down.
GGACGTTGGCAAGGTTTCGGTGTCGAACGCGCGCGACTTCGGCTTGGTGGGACCGATAGCCCGAGCGTCGGGGCTTTCTCGCGATCTTCGCAAGGTAGCGCCGTATTGCGGATACGACCGGGTCGAGTTCGAGGTTCCGCAGGAGTCCGAAGGCGACGGCTACGCGCGGCTGCGACTGTTCTTTCGCGAGGCCGAGCAGTCCGCGCGGATCATCTCAGAAATCGTGCAACGCATTCCTGCGGGACGCTTTCGAACGCCCGAAACGGCCCTGCGGCCGGGCGCTGCCCTCGGCTGGGTCGAAGCCCCCGGTGGAGCGGCACTTCACTGGATCCGGCTGGGCGAGGGCGGCGTAGTCGAACGATACAGAATAGTGACGCCGTCGTTCGCCAACTGGCACGGATTCCGCCTTGCGGCTGAGAATTTCGCATTCCAGGACTTTCCGATAATCCTCGCAAGCTTTGCACTTTCCGTTCACGAAAACGATCGATAACGCGACGGCGAAGTTATGAGTCAATGGGTTATCAAGGGTCTTAGGACTGGGATCAAAAGCACACGCTATCCGCGCACCATCGAAACCGCGCCTGGAATGTCGCCGGGCCTGCCCGTCGCCACGCGAATGTCTCCAGACATGGCGCAAATGATGGTGACACGCTGTCCGACCTCAGCTCTTGAACCGGCTCAGGCGGGGGTGGATGTGAATCTGCGCCGATGCATTCATTGCTTCCGATGCGCGCGCGGCACGGACAGCCCGATGGAATGGGAGCGCGAACGCGATTTCGAATGTGCAGGTGTAACGCCGAACAGCAACGATCACGATCGCCGTTTCGGTCCGGCCTTCAGTCGCTCAATTCATATACTGGTTGTCGATGCGGGCGATTGTGGTGCGTGTCTTAACGAGGTCAAGCAACTCAATAATCCCTATTACAACATGCATCGGCTCGGCTTTTTCCTTACGCCAACGCCGCGTCACGCCGATCTCCTGCTGGTGGTCGGAGCGCTGACCGAGCATATGCGATTACCGCTTCGGAAAGCCTACGACGCGATGCCGACGCCGAAGCGGGTCGTCGCCGTGGGGGCGTGTGCACTATCGGGAGGAATTTTCGGCCGTAGCTTCATGTGCGCTGGCGGGGTCGGCGACTTTCTTCCGGTTGATGTCGAGGTGCCGGGCAATCCTCCTCCTCCGCTCGCGATTCTGCACGGACTATTGGTGGCCGCGGGCCGAAAGCCACCCGCGCTGCTATATCGCCGAGCGGAAGACTCGACCGAGGCGCCGGGATGACGAACATGGACTTACTATTGGTCGTTATCCTCGGACTTTGCGGAGCAGGCATCGTTTTGCCTCTCGCCGTTGAAGAACGACGGATACCGATGGCGCTGGGCTCGTTGGGAGTTCTCGCGTCGATTGCTCTGCTCTGCTTAAGCGGCGTGTCGTTGTTCGGGGATGTATCCTTTCACGCGAGCCTATGGACGATTCCCTCGTTGGCGACACTTACTTTGTCGTTGGACCGGCTCTCCGCGCTTTTTCTCTTCGTCGCCGGACTGGTCCTGTTGCCGGGGTCTATTTTCGCCTCAGGCAACCTCTCAGCGTATCTCGGAAAGTACAGCCTGAGGACTTTCTGCGTCGCGTACTTCGCGCTTTTCGCGACACTCGTGCTCATCCCATTGTCGGCAGACGCACTATCGTTTCTGATGCTCTGGGAGCTGATGTCGATCTTGATTTACCTGCTCGTGAACTTTGAGCATGAACTGCCTGAGCACACCCGGGCAGGCTACCTGATGCTGGCGATTGGCGAGGCCGGGACAATTCTTATCGCACTGGCGTTTATCATCCTGGCAAGAGGCGGCTCACTCGAATTCGCCTCGATGAAAGCGATCGGAAACGCGTTCGGAGAGCAGGCGCGATGGGCCGTCTTTCTGCTGGCGTTCTTCGGCTTCGGCGTCAAGGCCGGGCTGATCCCGGTGAATTTCTGGCTCCCGCAGGCGTACACATCTGCGCCGCGGCCGTTCGTGCCCGTGCTCGCCGGCGCAACTCTCAATCTGGGGTTGTACGGGATCGTAAGGGTCAACGGCGACTTGCTGCCGGTCGCGACGGTGGGTCCGGGTCTGGTCGCATTGATAATCGGCAGCGTGACCGCGTTGCTCGGCATCCTCTATGCGACCACGCAAAGCGATCTGAAGACACTCCTTGCGCACAGTTCGATCGAGAACGCGGGAATCATCACCGCAGCTTTCGGCGCGGGCTTCATCTTCGTGGCGTCAAATCATCCGGCCATAGCGGCAATTGCATTTGCAGCCGCCTTCTACCACATGGCCAACCATTCAATTTATAAAACCCTGTTGTTCTGTGCGACGGGAACGGTCGATTCGAGCGTCGGCACGCGGAGCATCGACCGGCTCGGCGGCCTAATAAAGACGATGCCTCTAACTGCGGGGTTCTTCCTGGTGGGTGCGCTGTCGATCGCCGCGCTGCCGCCTTTCAACGGTTTCGTCAGCGAGTGGCTGACGCTCCAGGCGATGCTCCAGAGCGCCGAACTTGCTTCGACCGGTGTCAAGATCGTCTTTGCGATCTGTGGTGCGATCCTCGCGCTGACCGCAGGATTGGCGGTCACCTGCTTCGTCAAGGCATTTGCGATGGCTTTTCTCGGCATGTCGCGCTCCGAATCGGCCGCGCAGGCGCCGCGCGCTCGAGTGTCGGCTGCAGTGCCGATGGCGTTTCTTGCAGTGCTGTGCTTTTTGCTGGGCGTTGCCCCGACCTACGTCATTCCAGTCCTCGACGGCGCGATCGCGCCAATCGCGCATCAGGCGCTCGCCGCGGATGCTCTCGTGCCTCCTTTTTTCTCCCGCAATATCCATCACGGTGAATTACCCGCCGGTTTCGTCGCCGATTTTCACAAGCTGGGAGCGCAAATCGGCCAGAGCGTGATGCCGGGTCGCGGGCTCGTTGTGTTGCATCGCGGCACTGCCGCGAATCCTGTTGTGTTCGCGATGTCCACTTCGTACATGGCCGTGGTTCTGTTGCTGATGCTACTCGGCGCCTATGTCGTGTTTCGATTGATCGTCGCGCGAGACCGCAGCGTCGAGCGGCGCACGGTGTGGGACGGAGGAATACGTCGCCTGCTGCCCGAGATGACTTATACGGGGACGGGATTCTCGAACCCGGTGCGGGTAATTTTCGAGGCGGTTTTTAGGCCCACAACGGTGGAGGACACGCGCGAGACGGTCGGCAAGCACTTCCGCGCCGCGATTCGCCGCACGCGCGGAGAGAATCACGTTCTCGACCGTCTGGTTCTCGATCCAATTTCGGACGCCGCGCTTTGGGTGGCGAACGGATTTGCCCGGATGCACCACGGATTTCTCAATGCATACGTCTTCTACGGGCTCGGTGCGCTGCTCGCCGCGCTGCTGGTCGCGAGGCTTGCCTGATGCTTGACCGTGATCCGTGCCGGTCCTAACTTTGGAATTGTGGTGGTGGAGTCCACCGGTAACCGCCATCGGGCCAATGACTCCTGCTGCGGGTAGAGACCCGAGGCGGGAGCGACTCCCTCTTTCAGCCTCAGGATCTCGAAACCGCTCTCAACGATCGCCTATTGGAGAGCGCAGGTGCTCGAACGCCTGACACGAAATTTCCGAGAGCTTCTCAAACAGTTTGACGGTAGCATCTGTCCGCTATGCGCCGTCGCGAAGCGGCGGGAGCCAGATGAAATCGAACGCGTTATCGGCAATGCCCGATCGAACGGTCCGCTCTGTGCAAGACATCTCGGGATTGTCCTGGCAAGGACTGCCGACCCCGCGCCAAGGGCGCGCCGCGCGCGAGGCACACTTGAGGCGTGCCTCGCCGGAAGCGGCGAATGTTATGTCTGCGCTAGGCTCGTCCAAATTGAGTCCCGGCTTGTGAGAGCAATCCGCCGTCTGGATGGATCGATGCGGTTCAGAAAGGCGCTCGAGGCCGCGCCGCTGTTTTGCAGAAGGCACGTAGCCGCTGTCGTCACAGGGGATTATGCACCCGACTTTGCACAGATCGAGAAGGCAAAAGTCGTTCACCTGCGTGACGCTCTCGCCCAGGCCGAGCTCCGCAACGCCGAGAATCTGGAATCGCTGATATCGCGCGCGCTTGCCTATCTCGCATTTCCCGCTGAAGAAGGGCCCTCGGTGAAAGTCGAGGATTCGGACGACTTCGCCGATAGCGAAGCAGCCGAATTCGAACGCTGGGATGAAGCGCGCCTGCTCAAACACGTGGGCGATTTGGAGAGCGAGGTGGCGAGTCTGCGCTACCGCAATGCTGTTCTCTCGGAGGACAACCGGAGGCTTAAACTTGCTCAAACGGCGGGCGAAGCGATCCGACGCGACCTCGAGCGCGACCGCCAGGAGTTGCTTGCCACCGTCCAAGAATGCGACCTGTCGAAGTCTTCGAGCAGGCACTGATCTGAGGTTCATCCGATATGCGAATCTGTATCATCTCCGACCTGCACGCGAACTTCGAGGCGCTCTCGGCTCTGCCCGCCGACTATGACGAATTGTGGGTGCTCGGCGACCTGGTCAACTATGGTCCCGATCCGGACAGGACGATCGATTTCGTACGCTCGCGCGCATCGACGGTGATTCGGGGCAACCATGATAACGCCGTTGGGTTCGACGCCGATTGCGGATGCTCTCCGCGGTTTCGCGCGATGGCCGAGGCGACGAAAAATTACACTCTCTCGGTTCTGTCAAAAGAAGATAAGCAGTTTCTGCGCGAGCTTCCCACCTGCGCCTGCCGGCAGGTCGATGGTCGCATCTTCTTCCTTTGCCACGCGACTCCGTCGGACCTCCTCTACGAGTACCGTAAACCCGACTCGCCCCTCTGGGCGCGCGAAGAGGAATCCAGTTCGGGTGCGGACGTTATCCTCGCCGGTCATACGCATCTGCCGTTCGTCCGGGAGTTTGGCTCGCGTCTCGTCGTCAATCCCGGGAGCCTGGGACAATCGAAGGCGGGAGATGCGCGTGCCCGCTACGCGCTCTGGCAGGACGATCACTTCGAACTAAAGGCTTATGAATATCCGGTTGAGACGACTGTCGGGAAAATCCTTGCGTTGCCGCTGCCCGAGGAAGTCAAACACGACCTCGTTCACGTCCTGCACACGGGGACAACGCCGTGAGCGCCAAGGGCTGCGACGATTGCGCAGCGCAGGCGTGCGCTATCGAGCGCAGGCTCGCCGACATGGCCCGCAGAGTGCGCTCGCTGCACGACGGCGAGCTGGCGGTTTTTGACGCGCTCGCAATCGGGACTGAGGCTGTCCCGACGCTTCGAGAACTTCTTTTCGAAAGAGACCCTTCCGGAATCTTCGAGCCGCGAAGATGGGCGGTTCAGGCCCTTGCCGCGCTCCACGCCTTCGGCGTGCTCAAGGAATTCATCGCCAGGTGGCATCCGGCATCTGATCCGGTCGAGCGGCTTGGCGACGAAGCGGTTTTGAGCGCCGCCGCGCGAGCGCTCGCCACCGCGGGCGACGAGACAGCCTTCGCCGTTCTATTCGCCGCTGCCCGCGAGCATCCGGTATCGGGAGTTATCGAAGCTCTCGGCTGTTACAAGCGCGCCGAGTCGATTCCGGTTCTAATCGAATCGCTTATGGACGATTGCGCCGCTCGGCCGGCCCAGGAGGCGCTCCACGCCTTTGGGCAAACGGCCGTTCCCGCGCTCGTCGAGGCTACGCTACGCGGGATCGTGGGTATGAACGGGCGAGAGACTCCATCGAGCATTCATCGCCGGCGCCGGGCGTTGTCCGTGCTGCTTGAACTCGGCGCGGGCCCTGAAGTCCAGAGCCGGATCCGTTCGCTCGTTTATGACGAGGACGACGAAATTGCCGCTCTCGCATGCGGGATCGCGATCACCTCTCCCGATGCGGCCTTGTCGCTCGAGTGTGCGGAGCGGCTCGTTGCCTTGCTGCGCCTCGCTGCGCGGCCTTTGCGCAGGGAGATCGAGGACTATTTGATAACGAATATCGCGGTTGCGCGCGAGTGCGTTGAACACGCGCTCCGCCTGACGGTGCAGGAGCGCTCCAATGATTTGCAGCGCGCTCGGTTCATCAGGTCGCTCCAGCGAGTGCTGATGACCGTCTCGGTTGGACGCGACGGCCTGTCTTGAACCATATGCCCGAGGCCGGACCTCAAATCAGCAGTTTCACGCGCGATGCGATTCGCCGCTATGACGAGCTCAAGCTCGAAGTTGGAGCGATCGCGCAGAGCGCAATGCTCCTGTGCGCCAAGGCCAAGGACGAGCAGGGCGAGCGTGCGTTGCGACAGATCCTTGCGCGATTGGCCGAGGATCGTTTCAATCTCGCCGTAGTCGGCCCCTTCAGCCGCGGCAAGAGCAGCCTGATGAACGCAATTCTTGGACTCGACGCATTGCCGACGAGCCTTCTGCCGCACACGTCTGTTGTAACGACGGTGACTTATGGACCGCGCGAACGAGTTCTTGTCCGATGCGAGGGATGGTCGCTTGCGCAAGAGATTCGACTGAATCAGCTTGAAGAATACGTCACAGAGCGCGGAAATCCTGGAAATCGGCGGCGCGTGAGTGTTGCGGAAATCCAGCTCCCGGTTGAGATTCTAAGGCGCGGCCTACATTTCATCGATACCCCCGGGGTCGGCTCGGCGATTCTTGCCAACACCGAGACGACCGAGAAGTCTCTGCCCGAGATCGATGCCGCAATCTTTGTCTCCACGTTCGACTCCGTCCTTGGCGAGAGCGACATCGAGTTTCTCCGCAGGCTTCGCGCGACCGTCGGCGTCGTATTTGTGGTACTGAACAAACTGGATCTCGTTTCGAATTCAGAAGCCGAACAAGTTGCACGATTCGCACGCGAGCAATTCGATCGAGACCCGAGGATCGGACACTGTCCACTGTTTTCAACATCCGCCAAGCTCGCACTTGAAGCGAAACGCGCGGGCGACCCGGACGCCCTTGCACGATCCGGGCTGCCGGAACTCGAAGCCACGCTGGCGCGCTTCCTAGCCACGGACAAAGCCCGCCAGCTTGGGGCGCGCGTGATGGACCGATTGATCGCATGCCTGCAAAAAAAGCCCGAGAACTTCGAGGCGCTGCTAACCCGAGCACAGAAACGGAGACGCGAATTCGAAAACCCGAAGGAGTGCGAATTCCTTGCGCCAGGCAACGGCTCTTCGGAAATTGCCTCCGGGGTTTCGAAGACCGTCGGGATCAAAAGCGTTCGCACCTGCCCCATCTGTCGCGCGATTGTGCGCGCCGTATTCGAGTATCTGAGCAAGCTTCAGTATGAACTGAGTACCGGGGCCAGCGCTCAACAAGACCACGCCGACGCGGGCGGCTTCTGTCCGGCGCATACCTGGATCTATTCGAGTCTCGCCTCGCCCGTAGGAATTTCGCGCGCATACCCGCCGCTGCTCGATTTGCTCGCGACGAAACTCGACCTTGCCGTACGCAACGCCAGCTCCCCTGAGGCTTTGGCGAGCGAGGTGCGCGATATCTCGCCGTCGCAGCGAAAATGCGCCGTTTGCGAGCTTCGGTATCGGACGGCTCGCGAAGCGATCGGGGAAGTCGTCAAGCGGCTCGACCCGAGCGGCGAATCCGAAATTCCGGCGTTGTGTCTGCCGCATCTCGAGCTTGCGCTACGGTGCGGGACCGATATGGAAAACGGGCGCCTGCTTGCGCTCGCTTGCGCACGTGCGCTTTCGCGCCTGGCTGACGATATGCGCCGTTACGCCCTCAAGTACGACGCCGTTCGGCGCGACCTCATGACTACGGATGAGCGTGAGGCTGCTCAGGCCGGCCTTCGGAAGCTGGCGAGCGAAATGCTCCTGGTATTGCCGCGACGCGAGGACGATCGGCTGTAACGGCTCGGTCCTGCTTTCCTTTTCGGTGCGATATGACTTTCTTCTGCGTTAATTGCTTTGGGGAACTGTCTGGAGAGGGCGGGCGTTGTCCGCGATGCGGCGCAACGCAGAATCTTGATGGACGCGACTACGTTGCCAAGCTGCGCAACGCGCTGGCGCATCCGATAGCTGAAACCAGGCGGCGCGCAATCTATTTGCTCGGCGAAAAGCGCATGGAGGAGGCCGTCGGCCAACTCATCGAAATCGTGGATCAAGAGAACGACCCCTTTGTGGTGGAAGAGGCGGTTGCGGCCTTGGGTAAGATACGGGGCGCGATGGCCATGGAGGCGCTGCTTCGCGCCGCCCGGCACAAATCGTTCCTGGTCAGAGCCCGCGCAATCCACTCGCTCGTTGAGGCCGGCGGCGACTGGGCGCGCGCTGCGAAACGAATTGCGCGGTCCGATTCCAGCGCGTTGGTCCGAGACGCTGTGCAAACGAAAAGCATGAAGGACCGCCAGGCTTAATCACCGTGAACTCGTCGCACGTACGAAAGTTATCTATCGTGATGCGCGCGCTTGAGGACGCGATGGTCGAGGTCGAGAAGTCGCTGAATTCCGCCTCGCAAGCCCCGGACCGTGTCATGACAGCGTATGAAGATGACATTCCGGAATCGGCGAGGCCGGGTATTGAAGCGAAGACCCGGGAAATCCGGAACGAAATCAGGGATGCCAAGGATCATTACCGCCTCGAACGTGACACAGTTTCGAATCGCCGGCGCCTTTCCGCGAAGCTATTGATCCTTGGGGTCGACCTCACGGAATGCAGACCGCAGTATCTGCGGAGCTATGGCGAGGTGCCGGACGACCAAGCGAGGGCGCTCGACGAGCGAATGTCACGGCTGGAAGCGATGGTCGATAGCCTGATCCGGCTGCTTTCAGAATGACGCGATCGCGGCCTAAGCGTCTGATCCAATGAGACCTATCTCGTTCAGTTGGCCGGGGTCCGATGCGGGGAAATGGGGCTGTTGCTGGAGATACGGGCGCCGACGGTGGGTTTCCGAGCGTTATGGAGCGCACCGGAGTCAGATGTGCAAAGCCCTTCTGTGCGTGTAGCTTCGCCGTCGTCAGCCGTACCTCTGCTTAGGACTCGAAAAAAGCTGTCGCTATGCCAGTTTCAGGATATGCAGAGATCGAAGTCAGCAATGGCTTGAGCTTCCGAGTCCCGGTTCGTAAAGGCAGTTGGAAATATTGAAGAAGTTGACTTAACCGACGGCCTGCGGACTACGAATCAGCCAGCGCGGCTTCCGCGAAACCCGCATCTTTCCACGGACACTACAGACGTCTTCTCTCCGTTGGGCTCTGTTGCAACGTCGAGCTTGGCCGCTTGCGCCATCTGAGCGCGTTGATTGATCTCGCTGGTTGCCATTGGTTGCCACGGCGAGAAAACGAAATCGGCGGTCATTCGCATGACCACCGATGCGCCGGGCATCCGCAAGCCGCCGCCGAGGCCGGCGCGAGCAACCTCGGTTCTATCAGGCCGGCGCAGAAAGCCTGCCGCTCAAAAACGAGGCGCTCGATGTTTCACCCGGAATTTCGGTTTGTCGGGTTTTCTACATTGCCCCGACAAGCCTGTCTGAAATGTCGTCGGGCTTGGCGTCGCGACGCCTTATTTCTTTGGCAGATGCAACTGGCACGGGAATCGCAATCCACGGGGACGTGAAGCCAATGGACAGCGGGACCAAGGTGGAACTGCCGATTTATCTCGATTACGCCGCGACGACGCCTGTCGACCCGCGGGTTGCCGAAAAAATGCTGCCCTATTTGACCCGGCAGTTTGGCAATCCTGCCAGCCGCTCGCATTCCCTGGGATGGGAGGCTGAAAAAGCGGTTGAAAAGGCACGCGAGCAGGTCGCTGCCCTTGTCAACTGTGAGCCAACGGAAATCATCTGGACTTCCGGGGCCACCGAGTCGGACAATCTCGCAATCAAAGGCGCCGCCCATTTCTACGCCTCCAAGGGCAAGCATCTGGTTACGCTCAAGACCGAGCACAAGGCCGTGCTCGACTCCATGCGCCAGTTGGAGCGGGAGGGGTTTGAGGTCGCCTACCTGGAGCCCGCGCCCGACGGATTGCTCGACCTCGATCGGTTTCGCGAGGCTCTGCGCCCCGACACCAGCGTTGTTTCGGTCATGCTGGTCAATAACGAAATTGGCGTGATCCAGGACATCGCGGCGATCGGCGCGCTCTGCCGCGAGCGCAAAGTAGTCTTTCACGTCGATGCGGCGCAGGCCACCGGCAAAATCGCGATCGACCTCAAGCGGCTGCCGGTGGACCTGATGTCGCTGTGCGCGCACAAAACCTACGGGCCCAAGGGAATCGGCGCGCTGTACGTGCGGCGCAAGCCGCGCGTCCGTCTCGAAGCCCAGGTGCACGGTGGCGGCCATGAACGCGGGATGCGTTCGGGTACCCTGCCCACGCATCAGATCGTCGGCCTCGGCGAAGCCTTCGAGATCGCCCGGGCTGAGATGGCGGAAGAAAGCCGGCGGGTTCGCCGGCTGCGCGACCGGCTGCTCGACGGTCTGCTCAAAATCGGCGAGGTCCACGTCAATGGCGACCTCGAACGCCGCGTGCCTCACAACCTGAACATGAGCTTTGCCTTCATCGAAGGCGAGTCGCTGATGATGGCGATCAAGGATGTCGCGGTCTCGAGCGGTTCGGCGTGCACGTCGGCCAGCACCGAGC
>JAJYMR010000221.1 GCA_021786815.1 Deltaproteobacteria bacterium | reverse complement strand
CCGAGCACTATTTCTGCTCCAGATGCGGCATCTACACGCAGCATCTACACGCATCACCGTCGCCGCTCGAATCCCAATCAATACGGCGTCAACGCGGCGTGCCTCAGGGGCGTGAGCCCGTTTGATTTTGAGGAAGTGCCGGTGCTGGACGGGATCACTCATCCGAAGGATCGCCCCGGCGGCGGCTACCGGATCGTCGGCCACTTGCGCTTCGTTCCTTCAGAGACCGCGCGGGAAAAATAATGGGCAAAATGATCGGTCGAGCGCGGGCTCAGTCCGCTTCCGGCTGCGGACGCTCCGGGCCGTCGTGTGCGCGCGAATCATCTTCGCCGTTCGCTTCCTCAGGCCATCCGAGCGCGGCGGTTTCGATTCGCGGACTGTATAGCTGGATGGCGCGGCCTTCGTCGGGACGGCGCTCGCGAAGCCATCGCGCGACGATCTGCATCGGTTCGAGTTCCTCGCGCGTGACCTTGCGCGCCTTGTAAGGCTCGAAGTTCTCAGCGACGAATCGCGCCGCCTCACGCGCATCCTCAAGCGAGCGAATTTCGTGCGACGCGGCAAGCCTGCCCGAGAGCACGATGTGCGCGGCGCGGTCGCCGTCGCGTTCCGTCACGATTACGAGATTGTTCTCCGTGACGATCTGGCTTAACCGGCTCACGCGCGAGGAGAGCGCCGCCAATGCTTCGAGGTCGTGATGGAGCCTGCTTGCTTCCTCGAACCGCATCGCACGCGTCGCCTGTTCCCTCGCGCGCGCAAGCTCGCCCATCAACGGGCCGCTTCGGCCGCGTAGAAACGCAACCGCCTTGCGCACGCGCTCGGCGTAGGAATCCTCGTCGACGCCAAGGTTGCACGGCGCGGCGCAGTGGCCCATCTGTCCGTACATGCACGGCGAGAACGACTCTTCGGGCGTCAGTTTGCCGGTGCAGGTACGCAGCCCCAGTATCCGCGAGAGCGCGCGCACCGAGCGCTCGACGCCGTTTCGCCCGATAAACGGCCCGATCTGCATCACGCCGCGTTTGGCCGTAAGTTTCGTGCCGATAGCGAGGCGCGGGAACTCGTCCATCAGGTCGAGCCGGATGAAGTACGCCGGCGCGCGAGCCTTGAGCATCCGGTTGTACGGCGGCTTGAGCTCGCGAATCAGGCTTGCCTCCATAAGCGCGGCTTCGAGCGAGGAGCGGGTCTCGCGCGTCTCGATTTTCCACACGTGGCTTACGAGGTCCGCCGTCTTCGCGCTCACACTCGAGTTGAAGTACGACGCGACGCGCTCGCGCAGATTGCGGGCCTTGCCGACGTAGAGCAGATCGCCGCGCTCGTTGCGCATCAGGTACACGCCGGACGCCTGCGCAAGCGCTGCGATCTCCTCGGGCGCAACGTAGCGCTCGATGCGCCGTCCCGCGGCACCGCGCTGATGGTCGTCGAGCAGGCGATCGAGCCGTCCGAGCCCCATCCGGCTCGCGATATCGATGAAAATCGAGAGCAACTCCGCCGCCATCCGCGCGTCGCCCAGTCCGCGATGGCGTCCTGCGGTCGAAAGCCCGAAATGTTCGGCGAGCGCGTCGAGCCGTTTGCGCTTGAGCGAGGGCAGGAACCGGCGCGCCATCCTGAGCGTGCACAGCACGGGATTTCCAAGCCCGATTCCGAACAGGCGGCGGAACTCGAAATCAAGGAACGCGAAGTCGAACGCCGCGTTGTGCGCCACCAGCACCGAATCGCCGAGAAAATCGCGAAACGACGGCAGTACCTGCTCTATCGGCGGCGCCTCGCGCACCATCTCGTCGGTTATCGAGGTAAGACCCGTGATGAATCGCGGGACAGGTCCGTGCGGGCGAATCAGCGTCTGGAAGGAATCCAGGATGCGCCGCCCGACCATCCGGTACGCGCCGATCTCGATTATCGTGCCGGGGCCGGCGCGCCCGCCCGTCGTCTCGAGATCGACGACCGTGAAACGCGCCTCGTCCAGCGCAACCCTGAGCGACTGGTTTTGACTGAGCGACCAGAGGCCGGTCGCTGCATCGAAGACGAAATTCGGGTCCGCCGCGAGCATCGTGCGCACCAGCCGTGCGCCAAGCTCCGGATCCGAGCCCGCGCCGCTCAGCAGCAGTCCGACCAACTCGCTTGCGTCGGCTCCGGCGGGACGCGAGGCAAGAAACGCGTGCAGCTTTTCCCTGACCGTCGCGTGATTTGCCGGGAAAGACCTGCCCGGCGGGCTTTCGAATTCCTCCGCCACCTTCCTTACCCAACCCCAAATCGGTAGCAAAGGCGCGCTCGTGCCCGCAACAAAACTGCCCGCGATGCTTTAACCTGAAAGCATAAAGCTCTAAAATGTGGACCAAGGACGTCCACTATGGAACGCGTTGAACTGACCCGGGAATGCGAGGCTATCGAGATCCCGGCTGGGAATAAAATCACCCTGGAAAAGGGTCTCGAAGTGTTTGTCACACAGTCGCTCGGTGGAACCTATACGATCCAGGTTCCGGCCTACGGCGGTCTCTACCGTGTCGCCGGCAAAGACGCCGACGCGTTGGGCAAGACGCCCGAGGAAGTCGCCGGCGCGAGCGCGGATGGCGACCTCGAAGCGATGGTATGGGAGCAGCTCAAGACCTGCTACGACCCCGAAATCCCGGTCAACATCGTTGACCTAGGACTGGTCTATGGGATGGAGGTCACGCCGGAGGCCGACGGCACGAGCCGGGTGGACGTCAAGATGACGCTTACGGCGCAGGGATGCGGGATGGGCGCGTCGATCGCGTATGACGCGAAGCAGAAGCTGATGATGCTGCCGGGAGTGTCGGAGGCCAACGTGGAACTGGTCTGGGATCCGCCCTGGAACCCGCAGATGATCTCACCCGAAGGCCGCGAACGCCTCGGGCTGGACTA
>JAJYMR010000144.1 GCA_021786815.1 Deltaproteobacteria bacterium | reverse complement strand
CCGGACGCGACGCCGACCTCGTGCGGATTGCGTCGCTTCGCAATTTTTATCTGGAAACCGTCGGCCTCGACCGACTTCATCTCCTCGAGCCCACAGCACGGGATATCGGAGGTGAAATTGAGGCGGGCGATTCGATGCTCGGTGCTGGCGCAGTAGATTTCGAACTGCCCAACTTCGCTGTCGCGCGAGACCATCGCGGCCGCCTCACGCGCGAAGCGTATCAGTTCCGCGCGCGTCCGCATCATCCGCCACCCCCGAGCCGCGCCCGCGAGCGCATCGTCGGTCCGCCGTTCGACATCCGCTTCACCTGCATCGGCTGCCCCTTGCCGCAGTTCGGGATCGCGACAAGCCTCAGGTCGTTGCCGACGGCGTCCACGTTCATGAAAAACCGCTTCGAGTCGGCGATTACGCTTCCCGAACGGTAAAGCCGCCCTATCCTGCCGTTCTCGATCTCGTACACGCGGCGCGCCGATATCCTGAAATTCTCGCGCGACTCGGCGATCGAGGGCGTCTGATGCGCGCAGACGTAGTACCCGTGCTCGACCTCGCCGATAATCCTCTCGGGCGCCGACTCACCCGGCATGAAAAACGTGTTCGACATCCGAATCAGCGGCACGTAATACACCTCGCTCGCGCGCGCCGAGCCGTTGGGTTCGACGCCCAGCACCGCGGCGGTCGCACGCGAGTTGATGAAGCCGAAAAAGACGCCCCTGTCGATATGGACGACGCGCCGGCCAGGCGTGCCTTCGTGGTCGTAGCGGTAATGGCCGTAGCCGTAGAGCGTCGGGTCGGAACAGGCCGAGACGAGCGGCGAACCGACGTGCCGGCCGAGCTCGGTGTCGTCGAGCGAGCGCAGCAGCCAACTGCGGCCCGCGTACGCCGCCTCCATCTTGAGCGCGCGATCGGCCTCGCACGGATGGCCAACGATCTCGTGGGCAAGCAGCGCGTTGAAGTGGGGATCGGTTACAACCGTGACTTCGCCGTCGGGCGGTTTGAGCACCGGAGCCGAGGCCAGCTCGCGCGCCTCCTGCGCCAGTCCGAGCGCGAATGTTCTCAGTTCAGGATTGGGAAGCAGCTCGTCGCGATAACCTTCGGCAAGCGCCTCGAATCCGCGCTGCTGGCCGATCGTGTCGAAGATCTCCTGATGACCGCCATTGGCACCCTCGGCGACGGTGTAGCAATCGCCTTCGGAGACAGCGAAACTCTGCGCGATCAGGCTTCCCTCGGTGCTGGCAAAGAGTTCGGAGCGCAATTCGGTTATCGCCGCGACCGCATTGAATGCGATCTCGCGCCCAAGTCCCCGCACCGCCATCGAGGCGTCGAGCACAAGCTGCGCGGGCGCGTTGGGAGAAAGCGAACGCGGGTCTTCGCGAAAGACCGCTGTCATCTCGTCGCGGATTGGCGCACGCGGCACGAACAATCCCGCGTCGAGCGTCCGCGCCGCGGCGCCCAGATGCTTGAGCGCACTCGCCTTCCCGCGCGCGTCAAGCCGCGCCCGCTCGAAAGCGCGTTCCAGGGCCTCGCGCAGCGCGCCGACAAGCTTTCGCCGGTCGAGCGCAAGACGCCCTATCTCGGCTCCGCACTGACCGTGGCCAATCGCACCGCCTTGCCGCGCGTGAACGCTGACACCGAAGCCAGCAGTCTCGCTTTCGCCTGCGCGGCGCGGCTCACCGTTGGCCGCCGACGCGGAGCGGCTGAAGACGACCTCAAAGCGCAGGTCGGCGTAAACGACGCCACGACGGCTTCTCGCGAAACGCGCAAGAAGCTCTTCGGCACCTGCCTTGAGAAATTCTATCGCCGAAAATAGGTCCTGCTCCGCCATCGTCCGCGGCTCAACTCCGAGCGGCGTAACCATAGCTTAGAGCGGCTGCGGCGCGCGAGGCCCGCGCGTCGGTGACCCCGCGCCGACGCCGGCATTCTGCGCTATCGCACACGATAGCAACCCCAACCTCGAAGACTGGACCGACAGGTTTCTCCGCCTGTGACGCCGGGAAAAGCCGCCACTCCCTCAATATCGCCAGCAGCAGCGCCAATACCGCTCATGGTGTTCCCGTCGCTTGCCCGAGCGGAGGGAGCGGTACCGTAATGCCGGTATAAATGGCGCGGCGCGGACCATACGCGGGCAGGAAGATGCCGATGCCGGTGCCGTTGCGCAGTTCGTTCACATTGTCGAAGACGTTGATCAACACCACCCGGCCCTGAACTTCGCCAACCTCCGGAAGGTGCCAGCTTCTTTGCGCCGACATGTCAATCTCCCAGTTCTGGGGCAATTCGACGGTGTTCGCGAAGCCCGCGCGCAGCCCGCTTCCGTAAAGTCCGCTCATGCTGAATAGGTAATTGCGCCATCTGTAAGTTGCTCCGCCCGAGGCGGTGTAGAACTGCTGATGGTCGAGATAGACATAATGACTGGCTATGTAGCTCAGCTCCTGAGGCGAAAAGTTGAATTGCCCGGTCACGACGTCGTTTGCCTGCGCCACTTCGTATGTAAAGTTCGCCCAAAGCGACAGGTTTCCCCAGTTGTACGTCGCACTGCTCATCGAGCCGTAGATGCGGCCGCTGCGGTAGTTGAACGGCGCGAATATCGGAACGAAACCGAACTGGCCCAGGTCAATGAGATTGTGCGACAGACGAAAGAACGCGTCCTCGCCGAGCGTCAGATGAGGACCGAAGTGATGCGTCACGCCAGCGTCCCAATAATAATCGCGCTCCGGAAGCAACGACAGGGAGCCTGGCCCGACGGCGGCGGTGGTATTCTGAAACAGCGCAGGGGTTCGCGGTGAAATGGTCTCGAAAGACGGAGTCTGGAAGAACCGCGCGAATCCCGCATGCAGATCCGTATTTGGCTCAGGTTTATAGAGCAGATTTATGCGCGGACTCA
>JAJYMR010000169.1 GCA_021786815.1 Deltaproteobacteria bacterium | reverse complement strand
ACTGCGCCAGGTAGCCATCGAACCGCGCGATAGCCCTGGAGACGGCCTCATGATAGGCGTGCAAGATTTCGTGGTATTCCTCGGGATCGATGCGCGCGGACAGTTCAGTCGAACCAACCAGGTCGGAAAACAGGACGGTCAGCTGGCGGCGTTCGCCCTCGGTCGGCCTCTGTTCGGTGCGCTCGCCCTTGCGCGGCGCGGGCTGGGGCGGCGAACCGACATTGGCGCCGCAGCTGCCACAGAATTTCTCAACCGTCTGGAGCGGGGCTCCGCAGGACGGGCAAGCGAGATTCAGACCGCTGCCGCACTCCACGCAAAAGCGCTTATCAGCCTGGCTGGGTTTTCCGCAGGCTCGACAGGCAATCAACGGCACCTTGTCTTCCCCTCGCGCCTGGACCCCGTCAACGTCCAAGCGCTCTCCCCGGAGTGCCACGCATAGCAGGTGTCACGTTCTATGTCAGCAGAGGAAAGCGCTCCGGGACGCGAATTCGTAGCCATAGCCGTTGCGCATCGCCAGGACACGAATATGCAGTATCGATAGCGGCGCGCGGAAATAGGTAAAGATGCGCTGTGGTCCGGAATACGCAGGCGCCGTCGCATTTGCGCTTGTCAGCGTGCCGCCGACGGCAAGACTCATCGTGCGCGGCCAAGCGCTCAACACTTCGGAATCGGACGGTGCATATGCCACTGGCTGCGGACAGCGGACCGCGACCATCGAAGGAATGCCCCGACTGACGAGAGGTGCCGATAGTCTTTGAAAGTCTCCAGCACGAAGAATCCATAGACGAGCCACGGATTGCGTACCGACTTCAGTTGGACGATGCTGAACATCGCGATTCCGAGATCGCCGAGATGCCCGAAATTTATTGCGTCTTTCAGCGATTGGGCGGGAACGGTGAGCCGGAAGGCGAACTCGCTCGCGTCGTCGACCCTGATGAGGCTTCGCCGAAAAGGCCGGTAAAGGAACCGCTCGGCTCGCGTGTCAAACAGGATCCCTTGCGGGTAGAGCATCGCGTACACGAACCAGGTCGCGTTGAGCTGGCGCTGACAGGCGGCAATTTCATCGTCGCTGAGCGCGCAGTTCCCGTCCATCGCTTCCTGTTCGGCAATCTGCTCCGTAACAGGCTCGTCGCTCGCACGGTACGACGAGCGCGCAACGGCTGAGAACGACCAATCGTTCAGATTCAATGTGCAGTACGGAGGGAGCAAGCGCGTCCTGGACTTCCAGCCCGCTTGCAGATCCTCATGGGTTACCTTGAACTCGTTCGCCCACTTTGAATCCGAGCGCAGAAATGTTGCCTGGCTGGCAAAGGGCATGAAGTAACCGGCCTGAGCGCTATCGCAAAGCGCATTCACATAGTCAACATAATCCTGCTTGCGCTTCACCGTGAGGAAGTCGCTGCCGCGCCGGAAACTGTTGACGACACTTGCCGGAGAGTAGCTGGAGAGCATCACCAGTGGTTTTCCGCAAGCCGCGCGAAATCGTCCCGCGGCGCGGATGAAGGACCACGGCGGCCTGGTGTCGTTCAGATTCAGTATGAGCGCCGTTGGTGTATCAATCAGAAGAATGCTGTCGTCGGTCCATAGCCAGACGGACAGGACGCGGAGGTCATCGGTCAGTTGCCGCCACGTCATCGAGGGCAACACTTCGGCCTTCAGATTCATCTCCGTGAGGATCTGAACGATGCCCCGCTCGGGGAGCATCGGTGAAAGATACTGTGGCCCGTTACCGAGCCGCTTCAGGCTTCGCAGGTGGAAATGGTCGGGATGCTCGTGCGTTATGTAGCAGTATTTTGCCTCTTGCAGGCGAGCGAATTCCTCCGCATCGGGATAGTTCTCCAGCCACCAGCTGTGCCAATACGTTGAGCCTGCGAGCCACGGGTCGGTCAACAGCAACGGCGCGCCATCGTCGGCCGAGATCAACAGCGAGGCGTGCCCGATGGTTTGAATCCGCATGGCGCCTCTCAGCGGAGATTCCGCTCACGGCCATTTGAAGGCTTGAAGGGCGCGCCGAGCGGGGAGTTCTATTCGGCTTTGTGTTTGCCATATTGCCCCGCTTGACGCCACGCAAGGAAGGCGATTTTCGCTGGAGGCTCTGACTGATTCAGAGTCCCCACAGACCGTGACGCGTTACGACGATGCGGATTCCCGTACCTCATCCATGCGGCGCATCCTCCAGATTGCAACCGAGCACGCCCATCCGAGCACGAACATCGCAACGATAAGGTAGCCGAGCGAATCGAAATTCAGCGCCGCGAGCGCGTCGAAAAATCGGCCGCGCAGTTGGAGTTCCGTTCTCAGGACCTGCAGCAACTCGATCGTTCCGACCAGCAACGCCACCGCAACCGAGAGAGTGGTTGTCGTGATGTTGTAATAGATTTTGCGAAGCGGGCTCGAAAATGCCCATCCATACGCGGTGACCATGAAGACGCCGTCCGCGGTGTCCATCAGTGACATGCCCGCCGCAAATAGAAGTGCGAGTGAAACCGCGGCTAGCATCGGCACGGCCTGCGACGCGACACCCGCCGCGAGCGCCAGCAGTCCGATTTCCGAGGCGGTGTCGAAGCCCAGGCCGAACAGCATCCCGACGGGGAACATCTGCCAGCCATGCGCGATCAGATTCTGGAGGCGCGCGCCCAGTATCCGCCTCGTCAGCCCGCGCTGCGCAAGCAATTCCTCGAGATGCTCCTGATGATAGTCGCCGCGTCTCATGCGCCGCCAAATGCGCAGGATCTCGAGCAAGACGAGCAGGTTCAAGACCGCGATCAGCCAGAGAAAGATTCCGGAAACGCTCGCGCCGACGACGCCGCCGTAACGGCGCAACGCAGGCATCGCCGCGCCCACCCTGCTGGTTGCGGCGACCAGCGCGACCGTCATTGCGAGCACGATCGTCGAATGGCCG
>JAJYMR010000210.1 GCA_021786815.1 Deltaproteobacteria bacterium | reverse complement strand
ATGTCTCGTTCTCGGTCCGTCAGGGCGAGATCGTCGGGATTCTCGGCCCCAATGGCGCCGGCAAGACGACGACGATCCAGATGATTCTCGGGCTTATCGCGCCAAGCGCCGGCGAGATCCGGATCTTCGGCCGCCTGCTCGCCCGTTATCGCGAGGCGATCCTCGAACAGGTCAACTTCACCTCGCCCTACGTGTCGTTTCCTTTCCGGCTCACGGTGATGGAGAACCTGCGGATCTTCGCGACGCTCTATGGCGTAGCCGAGCCGGAGCGGCGGATCGCCGAGATGCTCCGGATGTTCGACGTAGAGCATCTCGCGGGCAAGCCGATCGCGCGCCTGTCCTCGGGCGAGAACACGCGCGTCGGACTGTGCAAGGCGCTGATGAACGAGCCGCGTCTACTACTGCTCGACGAACCGACCGCGTACCTCGATCCCGAAATCGCGTGGCAGGTGAAGCAGATCCTGCAGCGAGTCCGGCGCGAGCGGGGCACGACGATTCTCTATACCTCGCACAACATGGCCGAGGTCGAGCAGTTGTGCGACCGGATCGTATTTCTCCATCGCGGGCGCGTGCTCGCGTCGGGAAGCCCGATCGAGGTGACGCAGGCGATCCTCAAGGAAGAGCGCGAGGAAGCGGCGCTCGAGGAAGTCTTCATCCGCGTGGCAAGAGGCGAATTGGCATGAAGCGAAATCGCGTCAAGGCGGTCGTGATGCGCCACGTATACGAGGCGCGGCGCAACGTCGATCGAATTACGGACACGGTTTACTGGCCGGTGCTGGATATCGTCGTCTGGGGCTTTTTCACAATCTACCTGAAAAGCGGCAACCGCCTTGCGCCGGGCGTGGTCAGCTTTCTGCTCGGCGCGGTGATCCTGTGGGGGATGTTCTATGCGTTCCAGCGCGACATGGCGGTGGGATTTCTCGACGAGTTGTGGTCGCGCAACCTGATCAATCTTTTCTCCTCGCCGCTCACCGTATGGGAGTACATGACCGGGCTCGTGCTGGTGAACGTGCTCAAGGCCGGGGTGGGACTGACGGCCGCGGCGATGATCGCGTGGGCGTCTTTCGCCTTCGACGTGTTTCCGTGGATGCCCAGCTTCGTGCCCTACCTTGCGGACCTGCTGCTGTTCGCGCTCGCGCTTGGGCTCGTGATCACGGGGCTTATCTTTCGCTACACGACGCGGATCCAGGCGCTCGCGTGGAGTTTCGCGGGGCTTTTGATGCCGCTTTCGTGCGTGTTTTATCCGCTGTCCGCGCTGCCGAAGTATCTACAGCCGGTCGCCTGGATGCTGCCGACGACGCATGCGTTCGAGGGGATGCGGCAGACGCTCGCGGGGCGTGGCTTTTCGGCGAAGCATTTCCTTTGGGGGATTGGACTGGACCTGGTCTATCTGGTGATAGCGGCGCTGTTCTTCCGATGGATTTTCGAGGTCGCCCGCAGCCGCGGATTACTGGTCAAGCTGGAGTGATATGCGGCCACCCGCGCCGGGGAGCGGCAATTTTTGGCTGCGCCCCCGCCGAAGTCCTCGTGGGCCGGTGAAGGGTGGTCCGGGCGCCTCGGCGCGAAATGCAAGCTGTCGAGGATACCGTCATCTCAGGGCGGCGGGTGACCTTGTAAAAGAAGGGCTGATAACCTATACGGGGACAGGCAGATGGCAACGGAAAGGTCCGAGAGCATATTTGAGACGCCGGCCTATAGCGGTGCGGTTGCGGCGCGCTACGTGGGCATCCCGTATCAGACATTGCGATACTGGATGTTGGGGCGGGGCAATGTCCCGCCGATAGCGGAACCCGCTGACAAGTCGCCGCTCGTTCTATCCTTCGCCAACCTGCTTGAGTGCCATGTGTTAAATGCCTTGCGGACGAAGTACAGCTTGTATTTGCCCAAAGTGCGGTCGGCCTTAGACACGCTCAAGACAATGACGCACGGCAGGCACCCGTTGCTGAGTTCCAAGTTCAGCACTGATGGCGTCAATTTGTTCGTCGATTCCGGAGCGTTGGTGAACGTTTCGCAAGGCGGACAATACGCCATTCGCGAGGTGCTGGACGTGTATTTGGAACGGATCGAATGGCAGGGTGAGGGTCTCGCAAAATTTTACCCGTTCGTCGTAACAACCGACCCGAGTGAGCCCAAGATCATCTCAATCAACCCGGCGATTGCCTCCGGCAAATCCGTGATCGACGGCACCGGAATCTCCACCGCCGTGATCGCCTCGCGCTTCTGGGCGAGGGAAGACCCCGCCGAGTTGGCGAAAGAATACGAATGTAGCGAGCAGGACATCTTTGAGGCCATTCGGTGGGAGGGCGAATATCGTACAGCCGCCTAGTGGTTTCCGTTCCACCCTGTAGTTGGACGAAGCGCTCTGCAACTGCGTCGCGATTCTCGCCGTATTGGAAGCCGCGGATTTTCCGTTTCGCAGGCATCTAGAAATCTTTGACGGCCAGCGAGGTATTCTTGACGAGGTGTGGATGCCACTGCCCGGTCTGATGGCTTGGCCCGTCCTCACAAAGGACAGCCGTCAACGATATGAGCCATTAGAGAAGGCCAACATTCTGCGTTACTGCATGAAGCTTTTCACGTTTTCGTCCGGGAATCTAAGCGGCGACCAGATGGCAGATTTGCTGAGGACAAACCTGCGACGGATCGAGAAGCTGGCGCGCAAGGAGCCGCCGCCTTTCGTGGCATCTATTAGCCGTTCGGGGCTAAATCTCCGAAAACTGCGCTAAGTATAAACTCGCGGATAAAGCTCAGCGGTGCGGCGTGCGTGGTCCTGTCCGTCACTAACGATTGACAACCAACTCCTAGGGAACCTCTGCACAAGTTGATCGATTCGTGTACAAAGGAAACGGTGGATGGACGAGAGCGGAGGTGCGGTGATGGGTAATCAGCGGACGTTTGCTTCCATG
>JAJYMR010000212.1 GCA_021786815.1 Deltaproteobacteria bacterium | reverse complement strand
TTCGTTCCTCGTGCTCGGCTATCTTGGCTATCTGCTGCTTTGGGTCTGGATCGGCCGGACGTTGTTTCTCTATCACTACATGGGTTCGGTCTACCTCGGTTACGTCGCACTCGGCGGCGTGCTGGCGGATTGCTGGGAAGGGCGCGCCGAATTCTTCGAGCATTGTGCCATCATGCTCATGCTCGCTCCCGCAGTGACGCTCGGGCTCGGATGGGGTTGGGGAGCGGCGGTGCTGGCCGTGCTGATGGCGGTTTACGCGATGCTCTTGCCGAAGCCGCAGTACGTGGGAAAATTCGTGTGCGTGTCGTTCGTGCTGGGCGCGTTCATCCTGTTCGTCTATTTTTTTCCCGTATGGACCGCGATCCCTATCGAGCGTTCGGGGTATTACGCTCGAATGTGGCTCCAGGGACCGGGGCTCTGGAATTGGATCTGACGATGAATCGCGGACGGCGATGGTGTCGCCCGACGTGGTTGGCGATGGTTGCGATAGTTGTCCTTTGCCTGGTGGCTCGGCAATCGCGGGCCGGCGAGCAGGCGGGCGTCAGGAAGCAGTTTCTGCTCAACGGACAATTCATGACCGGTTCCGGCGATCAGCCTGACGACTGGCGAACCGAGGCGTGGGTGGAGAGCCCGAGTGCGGTCGCCTACCGATGGACGCCGCCGGTGCCGGGAGGGCAGGGGATGGTCGAGATCGAAAATCTGCAGGCCAACGACGCGCGCTGGCAGCAGACGATCGCCCTTGCCCCGGGATGGTATCACTTCACTGCGGAGATACGGACTGAGAACGTTCCCACATCGCACGTCGGCGCGACAATCTCGGTGATGGAAGACGGCATCATGTCGCGCGACATCCACGGAACGACCGAATGGACGCCGGTTGGCTTTTACCTCCGCGTCGGTCCGCACGGAGCCGATATTGACGTCGCGATGAGACTTGGAGGCTACGGCAGTCTCGACACCGGCCGCGCGTTTTTCCGAAACGCGAGCGTGGTCCGGATGCCCGGGCTGCCGCTCGGCGCGTTTCCGGCCTTCGATCTCGAGCAGATCCGCAGGGCGATGACGCCCGCGCCGACCGGTTCGCCGATTTCGCTGGTTGCGACGATGCTTGCGCTGCTCTTGCTCGCAGGATGGGGCTGGCGCGCATTCGGCCGGGAACCTCCCAGCGTGTCACGCGCCGAGGCGCGCCGCACGCGCGCCAAGGAGTCACGCAGGCGATGAGCGCGGACGCACGGGAAAACCGGCGAATCGAAACAGCACTCTTCCTCGTATCGCTCTTCACCTACGCCTACTTTTATCAGGGTGCCGATCAGAGCACTGCGGCCCGTTTCGACCTGATGCGCTCGCTACTGGAACGCCATAGCCTCTGGATCGACGGCTATTGTGGCTACAACACCGCCGATATCGTGCACGTCGGCGGCCATTACTATTCCGTCAAGGCGCCGGGCACGTCGTTTCTTGGGCTCGTGCCGTGGAAAATCCTGACCTGGTTGCTTGGCCCAATAGCGATGCGAAACGCGCCACTGTTCTGGGCGATTGTGACCTGGCTCACGACCGCGCTCACCGTGGGCCTGCTGGTGGCGTGCGCGGTGGTCGTGATGTATCGGATGGCGGGCGCGCTTGGAGCCTCGGCAGGCCGAAGCGCAGGCGTCGCGCTTGTCCTTGGCTTCGGAACGATTCTGTTTCCTTATGCGACCGAGATGACGGGCGAGCCGGTTGCGGCGTTCTGCCTGCTCACGAGTTTTTATCTGCTGGCGACGTTCGAGCGCGAGCCGGGATGGGAACGCGCTATTTTCGCGGGATTGCTGGCGGGATGGGCGGTGTTGTGCGACTTCCCGAGCATGATGGTGGCGACAGGGCTCGCCGTGTACGCGCTCTGGAAGCTGCCGCGCAAGTCGGATATCGGCGCGTTTGCGGCCGGCGCGGCGACGGTCGCGGGGATTCTTCTCGCTTACAACTGGCTTGCCTTCGGAAGCCCGTTTTTCCTTAGCTCGATGGCCTACGAGTCGGTGCCGGGCAACCGCCAGTTTCCCGAGCAGATGCACGGATTCGTCGGGATCACCTATCCGCAGCTTCGGATTCTTTGGGACATCCTGATCGATCCGCAACGCGGGCTTTTCTTCTGCAACCCGATCCTGCTGCTCGCGATTCCAGGGTTCGTGTACTTCTACCGGCGCACCGAGCACCGTGCCGAGTTCGCCCTGACGGCGTTTGCCGTTGGAGCCTTCATCGTATTCAACGCCTCGTTCGGCAAATCGATCGTGTCATGGGGCGGCGGGACGGCGACCGGGCCGCGTCAGATGACGCCCGCGACGCCGTTCATGGTGCTGCCGCTCGTGTTTCTGCCCGAAGCGTGCGACGTCCTGATTGCGGCTCTTGCGGCAGTCTCGGCGCTTGCGATGCTCGCGGCGACGGCGACCAATCCGCATTTCCCGTACGAATACGGAAATCCGGTGCGCGACTTCGCGATGCAGCATTATTTCCGCGCCGACCTCTCGCTCAACCGCGACGGCTATTTCAACCCGGGACCAGTTGTCGGCGACAGTGTCGCTTTCAACCTGGGAAAGCTCGCGAGGCTGCCGGGCCCGATGCAACTGATTCCGCTCGCGCTCGCGTGGCTCGCGGCCGGGCTGGAAATCGCCGAGGATATCGGATTGTGGCGCGACCGCGGACGCGCGTTGCTCGGCTCGGCCGTGATTGCGGTCGCTGTCGCCGTGATTTTCGCGCCGCCGATGACGGCTCCGCTGGCCGGGGCGCTGATGCTACGGCCGCGGCACGGTCTGCTCGGGCGGTATTACGTCGGATGCGCCAAGCGGAGAGAGCGTCCGCGTCTTGAGCGGGTCGATCCGGAGATAGATTTTGAAAACGTCGCCGAGTTGGGCGCGATGCCGTTTCCGTCGTGCGTGGTGTGG
>JAJYMR010000031.1 GCA_021786815.1 Deltaproteobacteria bacterium | reverse complement strand
CGTGGCGATGCCGGTTGCGCTTGTGACCGCGCTGGCGATCAAGCTCGATTCGCCGGGCCCGGTCCTTTATACGCAGGATCGCGTGGGCGCGGATGGCAGGGTGTTTCGCGTGTACAAGTTCCGTTCGATGCGCTTAAGCGACGAAAATGACGCGGACTCGATGTGGACGGACGCCAACGATTCCCGCGTTACCCGGGTCGGGCGCCTCATCAGAAAGCGTCATATCGACGAGCTACCGCAACTCTTAAACGTGCTCAAAGGCGAGATGAGCCTGGTGGGACCGCGACCGCAGCATCCCGCCTGGGTCGAAGCTCTCACAAAACAATTGCCGCAGTACGGCTTGCGGCATCAGGTCAAACCGGGAATCACCGGATGGGCGCAAGTTTGTCGCGGATACGGCCTAACCGTACAGGACCATACGGAGATCGCCTGCTATGACCTGTACTACATCAAGAACTGGTCGCTTGCCTTCGACCTGCAGATAATCCTGCAGACCGCTAAAGTGGTCCTGCTCGCCAGGGGAGCGCACTGAGCGGCCCGCGTTAGAGAGCCGCCGACGCCGATCGAATCGTCCCACAGCGCACGCGCGCCGCGAGCCGGTGTTATTCCGGCAGTCGGCTTTTCGACGACAGGTTTTGCCTGTACGGCCTCATCTTGCATACGCTTGATCCATGGACACCGCTGGAATCCAGTCGCACGTGAATGCGCTGTGGGACGAATCGATCATAAGCGAACTCAAGGAATACGTCCGCATCCCGAACAAGTCCGTTGCCTTCGACCCTGACTGGCGCG
The DNA here is from genome assembly GCA_021786815.1 of Deltaproteobacteria bacterium. Taxonomy (GTDB): domain Bacteria; phylum Desulfobacterota; class Binatia; order Binatales; family Binataceae; genus DTIX01. The sequence goes on along the minus strand of JAJYMR010000031.1, from coordinate 15,770 downwards.
CTCACGGATACATGGAACTCGTCGTCGAGCGGTTTTCGCGATGGGCCCGCGCGCAGCAATTGCGCGGTACGACGGTCGAGGTCGTCAGGCTCGAAGGACGTACCCCGCTCATCTTCATCGAGGTTCCCGGCGATTCCGACGAATGCATCCTGCTCTATGGGCATCTCGACAAGCAGCCGGAGATGACAGGATGGCGCGACGGGCTCGATCCCTGGCAGCCGGTAATCGAGGGCGAGCGTCTTTATGGGCGCGGCGCGGCCGACGACGGCTACGCCATGTTTGCCTGCCTCGGCGCGCTTGGTGCGCTTCGGGCGAGCGGGATTCCGCACGCGCGATGCGTCGTCGTGATCGAGGCGTGCGAGGAGAGCGGCAGTTTCGACCTTCCCGCCTACATCGAGCATCTTGCCCCGCGCATCGGGCGCCCGAGCCTGGTGATCGCGCTGGATTCCGGATGCGGCAATTACGAGCAGCTATGGTCCACGACGTCGCTGCGCGGATTGGCCGGTGGCACGCTCAAAATCCAGGTGCTGACCGAGGGAGTTCACTCGGGCGCAGCCGGCGGCGTGGTGCCGGAGAGCTTTCGAATCGCGCGGGCGTTGTTGGAGCGCCTCGAGGACAGTGCGACTGGCCGGATACTGCCGGCGGAGTTTCACGTCGCAATTCCAAACGCGCGTCTTGAGCAGGCTGCTGCCGCGGCCTCGACGTTGAGCGGCGCGATACGCGAGTTTCCGTTCGCCGGCTCGACGCAGCCGGTTGTGGGCGACGCGGTCGAGCTCATCCTGAACCGCACATGGCGGCCCGCGCTTGCGGTTATCGGCGCCGACGGGCTTCCGCCCGCGGCCAACGCGGGCAACGTGCTGCGTCCGATGACGGCGCTCAAATTGTCACTGCGCCTTCCGCCCACCTGCGACGCGAAAGCCGCGGCAAGAAAGCTCAAGGAAATCCTCGAGAGCGACCCGCCGCACGGCGCGCAGGTGAGCTTCGAGCCGAACTGGGGCGCCGCCGGGTGGGACGCGCCGGCGACCGCGCCGTGGCTTGCGCACGCGCTGGACGAGGCGTCGCGCACGTACTTCGGAAAACCCGCCGCTCACATCGGCGAGGGCGGGACGATCCCGTTTATGGCGATGCTTGGCGAGCGATTTCCCGAGGCGCAGTTCCTGATAACCGGCGTGCTGGGCCCCGGCTCAAACGCGCACGGGCCCAACGAATTCCTGCATATTCCGGCGGCGAAAAAGCTAACCTGCTGCGTCGCGAGCGTTATCGCCGAGCATTTTCGCCGCGAGCGCGCCTGAGGCGCACCGCGCAGCCGCCCTCGTATCGCGATTGTCGCCGGCACGCGCACGAAAGCTGCCTGCCGAGAGCGAACCAACGAGGTTCAATCGGAAGAGCGCGGGCGGCGGCGTTTGCTCTGGGAGTCTGGCTGCGGGCTTTGAGGGCCCGCAGCCGTTGCGAAATCGCGTCAGTCCGAACTCTGGCCCGTGTTAGAGGTTGACGCGCTGCGTGCGGCCGCGAAGTAGCTTCGCGCCTGCTGATGAGACTGCTCGTGTAGCTGGCTCAGATTCTTGTACAGAGTGTCGGCGGCGCTGAGCTGCTGCTGCGAAAGCTGTCCGCAGAACTGCGCGGCGAGCGCGTCGCGATCGTGCAGCATCTGCTGCTGGGCCTTGGCAACCGCCGCTTCCTGCGTGGTTACGTCCTTGGTGCCCGACAGGATCGCCTCGTTCAAAGCCTGCCTGGCCGAGCGCAGGTTCTGATGATCCGTAATCAGCGTCTGTTTGTGACTGGTGAACAATTGCCGGAGGTTCGCTTTCTGCTCCGGCGTTGCGACAACCATGCAGGGCATCATGGCCGACGCGCCGCCGCGATGGTGAGGAAATCCATGGGCGAAGGCCGCCGGGGCAAGCAGGGCGGTGATAACTCCTGCCGCCGCTAGAGAACGAAACAACTTCATGACGTTTCTCCTTGCCCGCCGTGTGGAGGGCTGTATTCATCTGGAAATACGGAGAAACCGGAAATCGGTTGCGTCAATCGGCGCGGGGGCAGGCCGGCTTTTACGCCAGCACCCGGATTCCCTGGTAAAAAAGAAAGCTCGTGAACCATGCGAGAGCGAGCGACCATCCGATTGCGAACAGCGTGAAACGCAGGCTTCCCGACTCCTGCCTGACCGCGGCGACCGTGGACAGGCACGGAGTGTAAATCAGCGTGAAGAGCATGAAGCTGTAGGCCTGCGCCCAGTCGAGGTTCTTCGCGAGAACGCCCGCCAGGTGCGCCTGGCCGGACCCGTAGATGACCGCGAGCGCTCCTATCACGATTTCCTTGGCCACGAAGCCGAACAGCAGCGTGATGCTGAGTAGCGGGCCGATACCAATCGGCTTGAAGATGGGGCTGAGCAGCAATGCGAGTCTTCCGGCCAGCGTCTCGGGACCGGCGGCGGGAACACCCGTTGGAAAGTGCGTGAGAACCCAGATCGCAACGACGCCGCCCACGATAAACCCGCTCGCACGCCGCATGAAATGCTCGGAGACGTGCCACGCCTGGCGCAGCAGATGGGCGGGCGTCGGCAGCCGGTACGGCGGCAGCTCGAGCAGCATCGGCTCACGGCTCGTGTAGCGTTTTTGCCAAATCAGCGCGGTAAGAATCGCGACCGCGAAGCTTGCGACATACAGGGAGAACAGCACAATCGGCGCCGCCCACGCCGTGAAAATCGCCCCGACCAGGAAAACGAACACCTGCAATCGCGCCGAGCACAGCGAGAACGGAACTATCAGCATCGTCAGCAGGCGCATCGCGCGCGACCGCATCACGCGCGTGCCCAGGATCGCCGGCACGTTGCATCCATAACCCATCAACTGGATCACGAACGCGCGCCCGTCGAGCCCGAGCTTCGCCATCAGCGCGTCCATCAGGAAGGCCGCCCGCGCCAGGTAGCCGCTGTCCTCCACCACCGCCATTACGACGAAAAAGATGACGATTATCGGCAGGAAGCTCAGCACCGTGCCGAGGCCGTCGTACACTCCTTCAAGCAGAAAGCTCCTGAGCAACGCGGGCGCGGGCGCCAACGCGGGCGCGAGGAGATCCAACTTCAGGCGATCGAGCGCCCACGCCATCCAGTCCTGCATCGGCAGCCCGATACGGTAAACCAGCTCGAAGAGCAGGAAGACGGTCGTGAAGAACAGCGGCAGACCGAACCACGGATGAAGCAGTACGCGGTCGAGCCGCGCGGTCAGATGCTCCGGCAGGCTCTCGGGCGCATTCACGGCGCTACGGAAAATACGATCGAGTTCGCGGTCGAGTGCGTCCACGCGGCCGTTACCGTTGGATAAAGCATCGGTCGTGCACGCGCTGCATCCCAGGCACGCCGTGCCTGCGGAATGAGACGGGATTGCGGCGCGCGCGGCGACGGGATGCTCGTCAACGAGGGATTCGATCGACTGCCGCGCGACGTCGAATCCTTCACCGTATTTTGCGCTTATCAGCCGCACCGGCGAGCCCAACGCTGCGGAGAGCTTCGCGATGTCGATTCGAACTCCGAGCGTTTCGGCCTCGTCTGCCATGTTGAGAAGCACCAGCATCGGAAGCTTAAGCGCCTTCAGTTGCAGTGCGAGCGTCAACTGGCGATCGAGTTGGGCGGCGTGCAGCAGCACCACACAGAGATTTACCGGTTCGCGCTCGAGAAACCGGCACACGACCATCTCGTCGTCCGACGAGCCGTGCAGGCTGTAGATTCCGGGCAGGTCGACGATCTCCGCCGTCCCGCCATCCAGAGGAATTTTCGCGACCTGGATATCGACCGTGATTCCCGGCCAGTTGGCTACGCGCGCGTTCGAGCCGGTCAGCCGGTTGAAGAACGTGGACTTGCCTGTATTGGGCATGCCCACGATTGCGACGCGCTTCATTTCAGGGGTCGACGGCCACTTCGACGCTATCGGCGTCGGTGCGCCGAATCATCAGTTCCGTCATTCCGACACGAACGTGCAGGGGGCCGTGATAATTCGCGCGGCGAATCACGAAAACCTTGCGCCCGCGTCTCAGCCCGAGCGCGACCATCCGTTGGAGTAGATGCTCGCCGGCGTGGATTTCTCTGATCACGGCCGCGTGGCCACTGGGAACCTGGTTGAGCGACATTTGCGTGGTCCTGGGCAAGGTTCACAACCTACCGTTATTGATAATCATTATCAATCCGCTTGCATCAGGAAGCAAGGGGAGCGGTTGGCTTGCGCTACAGGCCGGTTCAGCGACCGCGTTTGCAGTCCGAAGCCGATTCCGCTCAGGATTGGCCCGAGTGGCACACGCGCTCAGCGGCGATGGGCCGGTCTGGAAGCGGCTCGAAGGATCGACGGAATAAGAGCGTCGGACGCAATCGCAGGCGCATGGAGGCAGGGCAAATGATCCGGTTCGTTCACTGTTTCAATTATCCATCGGGAGTTTCACGCGAGGACGGCGAGGCGTGGTACCTCGGCCAGCACGTGCCACGGGCGAAAAAGCTGCCCGGCGTCGTGAGATACCGTTCCTGGCCGCAGGTCGACGTCGGCATTCCCTATCCGAGTGCCGGCGCGCCGACCCCGTTCGATCAGTTCGTGCGCAGAACCGAGCTTTGTTTCGAGACCTTTGAGGCGTGGCGGTCGGCGTACAGGGCGGCTCCCGAGCTTTGGAATCGAGCGCCGGATGGAAAGCCCGGATTCGGCGAATTCGAGTGCATGTTTCTGGACGAGGAGCCGGAATTCGATCTGCTGCGCGACGCGCCTCCGCAACACTACAAGTACATGACGCTTCAGTTGTGGTGGCCCAAGGGCAGGCCGGTTATCGACGAGGACGAGGAAATCTTCATCGACAGCTATTGTTTCTTCTATGCGCCGGGGATTTCGCTCGCCGACGGCGAGGACTGGTACCTCGGCCATCACACGCGCGAGGGCAAGCAGTTGCCCGGCATGAGCCGTTACCGCACCTGGCGAACGATTCGCGTGCCGGAAGAGCCCGGTTCGCCTCTGAAACCCAACCGATGGGTGCGGCTCACGGAACTCGGGATGAGTGCGAAGGCGTATATCGCCAACATGGTGAACGAGGAGACGCGCATCCGCTTCACCTGGTCGCCGCTCGGGAACGTCATCGGCGGATGGATGAACATCTCGCTCAAGCAAACCCGCGTGGAAAATTTCCTCGCGTAATTTGATCGCAGGGGATTTCGAGACGCGGCTCGCGCCAAAGCGCCGCTTAATCGGCTAAGGCGCGGGCCGCGTTCGATTTTCAATCCGGGTCGGCGAGCTTCAGAAGCTGCTTGCCGAAGTTGGCGCCGGTGAAAAGCCGGGCAAGCGTGTTCGGCGCGTTCTCAAGGCCGTGCTGGAGGTCAATCCTGTTTATGATTTTTCCTTCAGCGTGCCATTTCGAGAGTTCCGCGATCGCCTCGGGAAACTGCCTGGCGAACCTGAACACGAGAAAACCTTCCATGCGCGCGCCGTGGAAGATCAGGTTGAAATAGTTTTTCGGGCCTGGGCCGAACACGCCGCTCGGATCGCTGTATCGCGAGATCGCGCCGCACAGCACGACGCGTGCGCCGTCTGCCAGCCGCGCCAGCACGAGATCGAGGATCTCGCCGCCCACGTTGTCGAAATAGACGTCGATTCCCTTGGGGCAATGGCGTTTCAGAGCCTCGCCGACGCTCTCATTCTTGTAATCGATCGCGGCGTCGAAGCCGGCTTCGCGCGTGAGCCACTCGCATTTTTCGCGTCCACCCGCGATTCCCACGACGCGGCATCCCTTTATCTTCGCGATCATGCCGGCCACCGAACCGGTTGCGCCTGCCGCGCCTGAAACCACGAACGTATCGCCCGCCTTGGGCTGTCCGACCGTGAGCGTACCGAAGTAGGCGGTCAAGCCGGTGGTCCCAAGCAGCGAAAGCGCGAGCAGCGGCTCGGTGCCCGATGGAAGCTTGCGTAGTCCCATCAGCCCTTCGCCGGCGGTGACCGTGTAATCCTCCCATCCAAAGAGCCCCTGCACGAGGTCGCCTTTGGAAAAGCCGGGCCTGCGCGACTCGACGACCTGTCCGACCGCGCCGGCCAGCATCACGCGCCCGAGCGGAATAGCCGGCATGTACGTATCCATCGACATCCAGCCGCGTTGCGTCGGATCGAACGAGAACGCGAGGTTTCGGACCAGCACCTCGCCGTCCTTGAGCGGCGCGATGGTGGTTTCATTCCAGCGGAAGTCGCTCTCCCTGATAAGTCCGTGCGGACGCGCGGCCAGAAGCCACTGGCGATTTTTGATCTCTGCCATTGAAATTTCCCTTGATACGGCGTTAGCGGGCCTTGCTGATTTAGCGCAGCCGCGCGCGGCGCGACAAGAGTACCGCGAACCAAATGGAGGGGGGATGGCGACGCTCGCTCGCCGCTTAGCTCGAGCGATGGACGCTGGTGGCCTGCACCGACGGCAGGAATCGCGCCTTGAAGGTCTCGGGCGACAGGTTCGAATGAGCGGCAAGATGAGACAGGCGCGGCTCCTCGAAATCCTCGAGTTCGAGCCTGATCATGTACGAGCGCGCGACTTCGTACGACTCGGTGGCAATGTCCACCATCCGCACCCGTATCCGGCCGGTTGCGGGATCGAGCAGGTCGTGGAAATCCACCGGCGTTACGCGACCGCCCGTGATTGCGACGAGTGCACCCGAACCACCGTTCAGAAGGTAGCGCACCGCGCCGTAGCCCAGCGTTCGCGTGTATTCCACGTCGAACGGCAGCGGCTTCGCGCATCGCAGTTCGTAGCCGATGTCCTTGGTGACCACGCTCAGGTCGATGCCGAGTTGTTCGAGCGCGGCGCGCACCCTGTCGCGCAGGAGCAGCCCTATCGGTATGTCCGCCAGGCTCATGTGACCGTATGCGTCGCGCGCCAGGCGCGCGCTTTCCGGCACCATGCTGGTCTCGGCGCGCTCGGCGATTCCCTCGGCGATGATCGCGACGCCGTCGTCGCGGCCCAGGGCCCGGCGCTTGATCATCGCGCCAACGATAACGTCCACTACCAGCGACAGGTCGAACTTCTCGCTGCCGAACTCCTCCAGGATTACCGCGAGCGTCGCGCCCGAGGACTTGCACATGCTGAGCGCGAGCGAACCCGCCTTGCGCCCCATCGAGACCGCCAGATACCATCGGCCGGTCGTGCGCGCGTCCTCCATCAATGATTCGACGATCGTGGTGCCGACGCTGCGCGCCGTCTCGAAGCCGAAGGTCGGCGCATTCTCGGGCAGCGGGAGATCGTTATCGATCGTCTTCGGCACCGTCACGACGCCGATTTTTCCGGTGCTGCGTTCGGCGATTTTGGCCGCGCCGTAAGTCGTGTCGTCGCCCCCGATACAAATCAGGTAGCGGATTCCAAGCTGGTTCAGAGTCGCGATGGCGCGCTCGAGATCGGCGTCGTCGCGGGCGGGATTGGTGCGCGAGGTGCGCAGGATGGAGCCGCCCATGAAATGGATCCGGCTGACCGTGGCGACGTCTAGTTGCATGACCCGCGACGCGTCGCCCCGCACGAGCCATCGGTAGCCGTCAAGCAGGCCGATTACCCGCAGTCCGCGGTTGACGGCTTCGATCGTGGCCGACGCAATTACGCCGTTGATTCCGGGGGCAGGGCCACCCCCAACCAGGATCGCAAGGGTCTCCTGCTGCTGACCGTTGCGCTGCATGGCAGAAACCTCGCCTGCTCAATTTTTAGCATGCGGGCGGACCCGAGCCAAAATCGCGGCTGCCGGGAAGGTAAGTTTTCGCTGCGTATTTCGCGGCGAAATCCGACCCGGCGCGCGCGGTTCACCAGGTATCGATACAGCGGAGTTTCTTGCCGATCCGCGGTTCGGGCTCCGGCGCCGAGCGCATCGCGGTGCTGATCCATCGCCGCGATTCCGCCGGGTCGATCACGTCGTCGATCTCGAAGTGCGAGGCGGTATTCACGGCCTTGCCGTGCTCGTACATCCGCTTGACCATCGTGTCGAACAGGTCCTTGCGTTCGGCCGGGTCCTCGACCGCGGCGAGTTCCTTGCGGAATCCGAGCTTTACCGCGCCTTCGAGGCCCATCCCGCCGAATTCACCCGTCGGCCACGAAACCGTGAAGAACGGAGCCTTGAAGCTCCCACCCGCCATCGCCTGAGCGCCCAGGCCGTAGCCCTTGCGCAGGATGATTGTGAAGAACGGCACGGTGACGTTCGCGCCCGTAACGAACATCCGGGCGGCGTGGCGCACCAGCGCGGTCTTCTCCACCTCCGGGCCGACCATGATGCCGGGTGTGTCGCACAGGAACAGGAGCGGAACGTCGAACGCGTCGCAAAGCTGCATGAAGCGCGCGGCCTTGTCGGCTCCGTCGCTCGTGATTGCGCCGGCCAGATGGGACGGATTGTTCGCGATCACGCCAACGGGCCGTCCTTCGATCCGGATGAGCGCCGTCACCATCCCGAGTCCGAAATGCCTGCGCAATTCGAGCACCGAGCCCGTGTCGGCCATCGTTTCGATAACCGAGCGGACATCGTAGATGCGCAGCCTGTTCTCGGGGATTATGCCGCGCAGAAGCCGCTGGTCCGCGCACTGCCATCCGCTGACCGCGCCCTGGAAATACGACAGGTACTTGCGCGCGACCTGCACCGCTTCGGCCTCGTCCGCAACCGCGATATCGACCACGCCGTTGGGCACCTGCACGTCCATCGGGCCGACCTCCTCGGGACGGAAGATGCCAAGGCCGCCGCCTTCAATCATCGCGGGGCCGCCCATCCCGATGTTCGAGTTCGCCGTCGCGATAACCACATCGCAACATCCGAGCAGCGCGGCGTTGCCCGCGAAGCATCGGCCCGAATTGATCCCGACCAGCGGCACGTGCCCGCTCAGCTTGCCCCAGTAGTTGAAGGCGAGACAGTCGAGCCCCGCGACACCGATTCCGTCGGTGTCGCCCGGGCGTCCACCGCCGCCTTCGGTGAAAAACACGACCGGCAGATGCCATTTTTCGGCGAGTTCGAACATCCGGTCCTTCTTGCGATGGTTCTGCTGGCCCTGGGTGCCCGCGAGCACGGTGTAGTCGTACGACATCAGGATGCATCGCGATTTCTCTTCGCCGAAAAGCTCGCGATTCACCGTGCCGACGCCGGCGACGAGGCCGTCGGCGGGAGTGTTACTGATCAGGTCCTCGATAGTTCGGCGCCGGCGCTGCGCCGCAATAACCAGCGGGCCGTACTCGATAAAGCTGCCCGGGTCGCAGAGGTCATTGACGTTCTCGCGGGCGGTGCGCTGATGCGTCTTGCGGCGGCGCGCAACAGCCTCGGGCCGCGCCGCGTCGAGTCCCATCTCATGGCGTTCCAGCACCTCGGCGAGATCGGGCCGGATGTAATCCGGGTCGAACCGCTCGGCCTGGGCGAGCTCCGCGCCTTCGACCGCGCGCTCCTCGATAAAGACGAGCGGATGGCCTTCGAAGACCGCGTCGCCCCGCGCAACCGTAATCTGGCGCACAAGGCCGCTTACGCGCGCGCGGATTACGTGCTCCATCTTCATCGCTTCCATGACGAGAATCTGCTGGCCCTGGCGCACCAGCTCGCCCTCGCTCACGTCGAGCGAGACGATCGTGCCCTGCATCGGCGCGTTGACCGCGACGGCATCTTCCGGGCCGGAGATTTGAGCCACGGGAGCAATCGGCGCGGCGGACGGCCCGAGCGAAGGCTGCGACGCGGAAGCGCCGCTCTTGCCGTGGTTGAGCACGGCGAGCGGATCGCTCGTGTCGATTTTCGCGCCCGCGAGCTGAGGCCGCGAAGCGCGGGAGTCCGCGGCGGAGCCGTCGAAGAAAAGACGGCGATGATCCGAGGGTCCACCGGCAAGGAGTTCGGCCGCGTGCTCCTCGACGAAGCGGGTGTAAAGGCGGTTGGCCGCGAACGCGGGATGCCTGAGCAGGCTCTGAAGGAATCCGATATTGGTTCGCACGCCTTCGATCTTGAACTCGCAGAGCGCCCGATAGGCTCTCGCCACCACGTCGGCAAAATCGCCCGAGGGCGAATGCGCGATAAGCTTTGCCAGCAGCGAATCGAACCTCGGGTTGGTTGCGTAGCCGACATAAGCGAACGAATCGACTCGAAGTCCCGGCCCGGCGGGCATCTCGAACGCGGTGAGCGTGCCGCCCGACGGCTTCGTGCTTCCGTCCGAGTCCATCGATTCCATGTTGACGCGCAACTGAATCGCGAATCCGCGCGGCTCCGAAATGCGCGCCTGCTCGAGCCCGAGTTCGGCGAGCGAACGGCCGCCCGCAAGCTCCAGTTGGAGCTTGACCAAGTCAACGCCCGTCACCTCCTCGGTCACCGTATGCTCGACCTGAAGGCGTGGATTGGCCTCGATGAACGCGAAGGCCGCGTCATCATCACGCGCGGGCGTTTCGACGAGAAATTCGAAGGTGCCGAGGTTGTTGTAGCGCACTTCCTTGGCGAGCCGCACGGCCGCGGCCGTCAGCCGCTCGCGCAGGGAGTGGGGCAGTCCGGGACTAGGTGCTATCTCGACGAGCTTCTGATGGCGGCGCTGGATGGTGCACTCGCGCTCGAAGAGATGGCTCACGGCGCCCGAGCCGTCGCCGATTATCTGCACCTCGATATGGCGCGCGCGCGGCATCAACTGCTCGACGTAAAGAGCGCCGTCGCCGAACGCTGCCCGCGCCTCGGATTCGCATCGCCGATACGCCTCCTCGAGTTCGTCGGCGCTATTCACCACGCGCATCCCGCGTCCGCCGCCGCCGGCAACCGCCTTGATAACCATCGCGCCGCCGCTCAGCGACGCGAAAAACTCCTTTGCCTCGCCGAGGCCGGTCGGGCCCGAAGTTCCGGGCAGCACCGGCAGCCCGCATCGCCACGCGAGCGCCCGCGCCTTCACCTTGTCGCCGAAAAGTTCGAGCACTTCCGCCCGCGGCCCGACGAAGACGATGCCGGCCTCGGCGCATCGCCGCGCAAACCCGGCGTTTTCGCTCAAAAATCCGTAGCCGGGATGGAGCGCGTCGCATCCGGCTTCGCGCGCCACCGAAAGAAGCTGTTCGGCGTCCAGATAGGCCGCGGCGCCGACGCCCTTGAGCGCGCGCGCTTCATCGGCCTTTCGCGTGTGAAGTGAAGCGGCGTCGTCCTCGGAGAAGACGGCGACCGTGCGGATACCCATTTCGGCGGCCGCGCGCATGATCCGGATGGCAATCTCGCCCCGGTTCGCGACCAGAAGGCTCTTGGGAATCATCGGAAGTGCTGCTACCCCTCGCTTTGTCTCGGTCTCTTTCGAGAGATCCAATCTCAGCTTGCTCTAGCATGTAAAGCACGCTCGCCGGATCCGTTGAAAGTGCCGGAGGAGTCGGATCTGCGGCCCTCAGGAAAGTTCGCGGGCCAGCGCCTGGATGCGGTCCATCCAGACGGTCAGGGCCGGCGCGTAATTCCTCGGCACGCACTCGCCGCAAATCTCCTGGGCAAGCGCCGATACCCTCTTCAAGGTTCCGCTCAGGATCGGAGAGACGCTGAACTCCTCGGGCAGGCACGAAAGCACCTCCTGGAGCCCTTCCAGCGCCGAAGCGAGGCCTACCAGGATTGCCCTAAGCCTCGGTTCATCGGGTTCGCGTTCAGGACGATAGAGGAGGTCGTGAACGGTCTTGAGTTCGCCCGCGAACACGCGTACCGCGCTCTCGAGCCGCGACGCGACGCGCTTGTACGGTACCGAGCGACTCTCGCACATCGCGGTTATCGCATGCAGCTCGGAGAGCACCATGTGAAGATTGGTCTGCACGCGATCGAGCCGCTCCTCGAAGGTGACGCGATGGATTTCGCTGACCAACTGTTCCTGGCGGCGCGAGACAAATTTCGCGATTATCGCCCCGAAAACCATGAGGCTCGTAACTGCCTCGGCGACCGAGAGCCCTCGCGCCCAGCCGACCGGCAGAACGTCGCCGTATCCGACCGAAGTGGCGGTCACGAAACTGAAATAAACCGCGGTCGCCAGCCCGTTGAGGCTGCCCGCGACCGCCACGCCGTGCTCGAGCAGAACTGGGCGGCCGGCGAGAGCGGCAATCCAGTAAACCGCGCCGCTCAGCAGGATAATCGCGAGCCAGACCAGCGACAGCTCCGAGGTCGAACAGCGCTCAATCAGGCCGAGCAACGCGTTTTCGAAGCGGTTTGCCCGGAACTCCGGTGCAACGTATGCGCTGGCGCGCGCTCGAGGTTCAGCCGGCTGTGCCGCCTGAGCGCCGACCGGTACCGCGCTTTCTATCGGGTTGCCGGAATCCTTCCAGTCCGCAAGACCGCCGCGATAATGCCGCACGTTTGTGTAACCAAGCTCATGGAGCAGGCGCACGGCCTGCTCGGCTGCGTTTCAGGTGAATTTGGCGCAATAGACCAAAATCTCGGCCTGCGGGTTCGGAAGAACTTCGCGCGCCCGCTCATTCAACTCGGCAAGCGGCAGGCTGAGAGCGCCGGGGATGTGCCCGGCCGCGTAGGAATCGCGCGGGAGCACGTCCACGATGACGAGCGAGGGATCGCCGAGACGCCGAATCAGCTCGTCGCGCGAGACTTCCGGCGAGTCGGGCTCATTGGCCGCTGCGGACAACTCAGCCATCGCCAACAAGTCTAGCCAACGGCTTTTGCAACGGGAATCCACCGATTTGCGTCCCACGAGCGGCGAAGCGGATGCGCTTCGACGCCGCGCGCGATCGAATAAGGCACGGCGGCCGCGCGTCTGTCAGGCGACGGCAGAGGACTGGAAGGGCGGTTCGCCCTTGCTACTATGAGTCCTGGCCTCGAAACGCAGATTCCATACGCAGATCGGATGGTAAGATCGATGCCACAGCTGAAGGGTAATAAACCGGTGGTTTTCCTGATCGACGTCGATAATACGCTGCTCGACAATGACCGCGTGGCCGACGATCTCAAGCGCCATCTCACGCGCCAGGTCGGAACCGAGCGCCAGGAGCGCTACTGGACCATCTTCGAGGATTTGCGCAAGGAACTCGGCTACGCCGATTACCTGGGCGCGCTGCAGCGCTACCGCGTCGAGCATCAGCACGAGCCGCACCTGCAAGAGGTTTCCTCTTTTCTGATCGATTACCCGTTCGCCAACCGCCTCTATCCCGGTTCGCTCGACACGATCGAACATCTGGCAAAGTTCGGGCCGACGGTCATCCTCTCCGACGGGGACGTGGTCTTTCAACCGCGCAAGGTCGAGCGCTCCGGATTGTTCGAAGCGGTCCAAGGCAGAGTTTTGATTTACATCCACAAGGAGCAGGAGCTGAGCGAGGTCGAGCGGCTCTATCCGGCGGACCATTACGTGCTTGTCGACGACAAGATCCGGATCCTCACCGCAGTAAAGAAAATATGGGGCGCCCACGTAACGACGGTCTTCCCACGCCAGGGGCATTACGCCCACGCATCCGACGTAGCCAGCTATCCGCCCGCGGACGTGACGATCGAGCGCATCGGCGATCTCGTCAACCATGACCCCCGCACTCTGTTCGAGCGCGGGCGCGCGATGTGATACGAGTCCGCGCAGGCCAACGCTACGCCGCACACCGCTATTCGGCTGAATAGCCAATCGGGAGCAGGGCTATCGGACGCCAGTCCTTTCCGATTTGGCTGCGGAAAATTTCCGTCACCGCGTTCTCGTCGAAAGCTCCGACCCAACATCCGCCAAGCCCCAACGCTACCGCCTGAAGCCACGCGAAACTCGCCGCGATAGTGGCGTCCTGCACGGCGTAAAGAGTTCTCCCGCGCTCGCCGTACTTGTGCGCGGAGCGTGACGGCACCGCCCAGAACACGAGCACCACGGGCGCATGCCCAACGAACTCCTGGCCAAGCGCGGCCTCGACGAGTCTCGCCCTGGTCGCGGCGTCAGTCACAACGATTATTTCCCGGGCCTTGAGCCCACCCGCCGAGGGAGCGGAATTGGCCGCTTGCAGGATGGCTCGCAAATCTTCGCGCGGCACGTCTTTCGTCTGGAAGCTTCTGACGCAATGGCGCTTTTTGAAAATTTCGTTCATTTCGGTCCCGTCTTCGCCGCGCGCCGGTTCAGGATTCGAAGTTTTTTCGGCGATGGCTGCGGGATGGCCGGCATGAGCGACCGCCGGCGCCGCCGATGCGGCTCTCGCCTGCCCTGGAGAACGAGCGGCAAGCAGCAGGAACACAAATGCGAGCAAAAGGATTTCCTTGTAGCAAGCCTTCATGTGGCGCGCTCCCGAATCACGGCCCGAGTTTGCTTCGAATTGCGGCGGCGATTTCCTCCGGACTTGCGGAAATATCCACGGTTGTCGCGTCTTGCGGCTCTTCGAGCGCATCGAACTGGCTCTGTAACAGCTCCTTGCTCATGAAGTGGCCGCGCCGCGCCGCCATCCGCTCGGCAATCAGGCTCATCGCCCCCTTAAGGTAAACGATCCTCACCGACGACGGATCGACCACCAGCAGGTCGCGGTAGGATTGTCTTAAGGCGGAGCAGGCGATGACGGCCGAGACGCCGTCGGCGAGGCATCTCTGGATCAAACCCCGAACCGACACGAGCCACGGCCTGCGATCGTGCTCGGTGAGCGGTATCCCGTGGCTCATCTTCCTTTTGTTCGCATCCGGATGCAGGTCGTCGGCGTCGTAAAAGCGCCATCCCAGTTGGCGCGCGAGCATCTGGCCGACCGTACTCTTACCGGCGCCCGACACCCCCATCAGAATCACAACCATGACGACGTTCCCGCTTCTACCGATACCCGGCCGCGGCGCGAACCCTGCGCTAACACAGGAGGCGGTGTCGCAACCCGGATATCGCGCGAGAGAGAAAACCCGTTCGGCGGGCGGATTGATGCGCGTGGCGCCCGCGCGCGAGCGAAGGCCCCGCGTCAGGCCTTTTTCTCGGGCATCTCGACCGGGCCGCCCGCTTCCTTCCACGCCTTGAATCCGCCCTCTATATGGCAGACCGGCTCCAGGCCCATCCGCTGCACCTGCTGCGTGGCCAGCGCCGAGCGCAAACCGCCTGCGCAGAAGAAGACAAAGCGTTTGCCCGAGCCGAAAATGTCCTTGTAGTAGGGGCTCGCCGGGTCGACCCAGAATTCGAGCATCCCGCGCGGCGCGTGAAACGCGCCCGGGACTCGCCCGTCGCGCGCCAGTTCGCGAACGTCGCGCAGATCCACCAGCACCACGTCGGGATCCTCGCGCAGCCCGACCGCCTGCTCGGCGCTTATGGCCTCGATTTCCGCGTTTGCTTCCGCGACAAGGTCGAAAATGGTCTTCTTGAGTTTCAGCGCCATCCTGTTTTCACCGTTCCTTGCGCGAGACCGGCCTGCTTCAGGCTCCGGTTCGAAAATCGGGCCGCGTGGGGCCTTCTCTTCGCCTTTATACCCGCGCTCGCGCTGTTCGCAAACGGTGTTGCCCGTATGGCGACGACTGTCGTAGCGTGCCGCGGAAGCGTCGAACGACGAGTCATGGGAGGAGCCGGATGGATACGGAGTCGGTCTCTGGCGATTTTATCGTAGCGACCACGAACGACCTGCCGGGTTACGAAGTCACGCAGGTGCTGGGCGAGGTGTGCGGTCTGGTGGTGCGCGCGCGCAACGTTTTTTCAAATTTCTCGGCCGGGCTCCGAACGGTCCTCGGCGGTGAAGTTCCGGAATACACCCGGCTGCTCGCCGAGAGCCGCAACCAGGCGGTGGAGCGCCTGAAGCTTGCGGCGATGGAGCGCGGAGCAAACGCGGTAATCGCGATGCGCTTCGATTGCAGCGAGATCGCGAACCTGATGAGCGAGGTCGCCGCCTACGGGACGGCCGTGATCGTGCGAAAAGTT
>JAJYMR010000109.1 GCA_021786815.1 Deltaproteobacteria bacterium | reverse complement strand
TGACGCCGAAGGTCGTGTCGATGAAACCCAAGCGGCGAAACTTCTCCTGAGACGCCGCCATCCTTTCGCCAAGAGCCTTGAAATATTCGACCGATGGAAAGCTAACCGCCATAGTCCCCAGCTTGCTCCGCCTGTCCCCGTCAGGAGGAAGTGAATTACTTAACGGATGTTAGGTTCAAACCGCTTGCGAATGCAAGCCAAGGAATTATCGGTGTGCGGCAAGCTGCGCGTTGATAACCGACTCGAAGCTTGAGGCGGTTGCTCACCAACAAGCCGTCGTCCGATTATCAGGAAGGTGGGCGTCGCATGGACGCCAAGGCGCCGGACTTGGGTCACCTAGTGCGATGGGCTCTCCGTTGCCGGTTTGCGCGCTATCGCGCCGTTTTCGGACTGACTGTTTCCGGAAGGGACCTCGACCCAATCCGCGGCGGGACCCGGCTCGTTATCGTCGGCCAGAACCATGACGCCCGGCTCGCGAATACCAGCGTTGTCCGAGCCTTGCCGCGCAAAGACGGGCGACGCCATGAAGGTGACAAGTGCGGTTCCCCCAGGACGACCAACCATCGGCGAGTCCTCATCCGTCCCTCCTTTTTCGGCCTTGGGCCGAAGCGGGAAACCGCGCTCGCCAGGTCATCGCGTGCGCCGCGATGGCCCGCGCTTTCTTCAAAACTGCGCGAAACGCGTTGCGTTACTTGACCCGCACCCATTCGTGCGAGGAAGGATTGCTGGCCGTCCGGCCGCTTGAGCGACGGCCGGTCCTCACACGGGAGTGCACGGCGCCGCGCGGGACTTCGATCATATGGGCATCTCCGACTGGCTGGTTGCTTTGCGCCGCTTTGATGCTGCTTCCGATCTTCATGTCGACCCCCGCGCCCATCGTGCTCGTCTGGCTGCCGACGCTCGACATCTGGCTGCCCATCGCCGTTCCATACTCGCCCATCGTCTGGGCGTGGAGCGCGGATGACGCAACAAGAAGGAACATGCAGCCCGCCATCGCCCCAAGGATCAATCCGTAGCTGCGTGTCATGGTCTTCCTCCTGACCAGCCGGGCGCTCGTCCCTGTTTCGCCCGGATTTTGCGCAGGCGCGATACGCTCGGGCACCGCGCCTGCATATATCTAGTTCGCTGCCGCCTGTTTCATCCGGGCGCCGCGGCCACCAAGCTCCTCGTTGATCGTGCTCTGGAACGCGCTCAAGGGCTGTGCCCCGACCAGCATGCGTCCGTTGATGAAAAACGAAGGCGTGGCCGTCACACCCAGTTCCTGCCCTTCGCGAAGATCCTGCTCGACGGCGTTCTTTGTTTTTCCCTGATCCAAGCAGGCGTCGAACTCCTTGGTGTTGAGCCCGAGCTTGCCGGCAAGCGCTTTCAGATCCTTGACCGTGAGTTTCGACTGATCCACGAACAGCGCGTTGTGATACGGCCAGAACTTGCCCTGCGCGCCCGCGCATTCGGCAGCCTGCGCGGCGCCAAAGGCGTACGGATGGACGCCGAGCGGGAAGTTGATATAGACGAGGCGGACCTTGTCGCCGTAGCTCTTGAGAACCTGCTGGACGGTCGGCTCGACGCGCCCGCAGAACGGGCATTGAAAGTCCGCGAATTCGACGATCGTGATCGGAGCGTTATTGGGACCGAGCGACGGACGGCCCGCAGTCGCCACCTTGAAACGCGGCGGCTCGAGCATCACCTTGACGGGCGAGGATTTCTTGAGCTTGGCGAGAAGCTCGGCGCGCGCCTCGGCCTGGCGCTGTTGCTGCATGTAGGCGATAATGCGCGGCTTTATCTTGTCGAACGGAATCCGCTGGATAGCCTTGTTCTTGTCGTAAAGTTGCCGCGCGTCCGCTTCGGTGACAGGCGTCGTCTTCAGATTGCGCTTCAGGTAGTCCTGGACGCTCAGGTGCTCCTTGCTCGCCGCCTGCTGGAGCAGATATTCGTCGACCATCGCCTCGAGCGCCTGGCGCTTCATCTCGTAAATGCGGTTGCCAAGCGCGGCGAGTTGAGGCCGAATCCTCTGGTCGAGTTCCTGCTCGGTTATCCGATGGCTGCCAACGGTCGCTACGACCTTTGTGCCGCTTTCCGGCGGAGGCGTCGCGCGAGCGTAGCGGGCCTGCGTCAAAAGACAAACCCCGAGTGCCGACGCGGAGATAATGAAGAGTGCAGTTTTGCCCGGACGCAGTACGCTACCGGTCGCTCTGGTAAGTCTGTAAATCAATAATCTTATCCTCATAAAGACAACGATATACGATATAGCCAACGATATGCGGTTCTCTGCCGACTGAATATGATCGCATGCGCGCGGCTGCGAGCCAAAGGGGGCGGAATAGCCGCTTTGTGCTCGCAAGGACGCCCCTGACTGGCGTGGCAACAATCGCACGAACCCCCGAAACCTGCTTGGCGCTGGGTATCCCCGGCGGCCAAAACGATTCCTGCGCGGCGGCAATCAGATCCAGCTGCCAAGAGCGATTCCAGCGATTGCGCCGACAGCGCCCGTAACAACGCTACCGATCATATATAAGGCGCACAGCAGCATTTCCCCGTCCTGAAGCAATTTAACCGACTCGTATTCGAAGGTCGAAAAGGTCGTATATCCGCCGAGGAATCCCACCGCAAAGAACAGCCGCCAATACGGGCTCAACCATGCACGGTCCTGTGCGAATGCGAGAAAAAGCCCGATGATGAAGCTCCCGGTAACATTAATGATGAACGTTCCGTAGGGAAACGACGCGCCGTACCGCGCCGCAACCCATCCACCGAGCAGATACCGCGTAACCGACCCAATCGCCCCGCCCACCGCGACCAGCAAAACTCCCAGCACTCTCGAAGTCCTTCCCGCCGCGGTTCAGGCGAGCAGCGCCCGCATCATCTCGGTGCGGCCCACGATTCCGACCAGCCGGCCTTCGGCGTCGACCACCGGCATCCGCTTGGCCCG
>JAJYMR010000143.1 GCA_021786815.1 Deltaproteobacteria bacterium | reverse complement strand
AATCCGGAGGAGGCGGTCAGCGCCGGCCAGTTGCGCCAGGACCTTTATTACCGGCTGCAGGCGAGCGTGCTCCACGTGCCGCCGCTGCGCGAGCGGCCCGGAGACGTGCCGCTGCTAATCGCACACTACATTGACTTTTTCAACGAAAAGCTCCAGCGCCCGGTTCCGGTTTCCGGAATCCAGGATGACGCGGCGGAGGCGATGAAGCGCTATCCGTGGCCGGGCAACGTGCGCGAACTCTCCAACGCCATCGAGAGCGCCTTCACGTTTGGACACTCGCCGACGATAGGACTTGAGGATTTGCCGCCGGCTATAAGCGGCCGGATGGGCGAGCAGGGGACACGCTCGATTTCCGAGAGCGGCGTATCGACCTATGTGGACGCGGAACGCGACCTGATTGTGCGGGCGTTGGAGATGTCCGAATGGAACAAGGCGCGTGCGGCACGCCTGCTCAGGATCTCGCGCAAGAAGCTCTACGCGCGAATCGCCAAGTACGGTCTCGAATAGGCCGTCCGCCGACTATTGTGCGCGGTAGGCGCAAGGACGCAGAGATTCGCCTTTCGTCGCAAATTATTGTAAAGATTACCTATAAGCAGCAATGTTACGCCGGATTGTTGCGTTTCGAGGCGGAGGAGCAGGAGGTGCGATCCATCCGGCTAGGCGGGACAAGGAATAATAACACGGGGGATACCAAGTGAGCCTGGTGCGTGCCGTCCCTGTCAGGCACAAGCGGCTGCCGTACTTTCACCTGCTGTGGGACGAGGATTTGGAGGCGAACCGTCACGTCTTCGAAAGCGTACGTGACAACGCCGAGGGAGCGATCAAGCATTGGTACCGGCTTTATACGCTGCACTTCGGTGACGAGCGCACGCTCTCGGAGCAAGAGTTTTCAAAGATATTGCGCGAGCCGATTCGCGCGATGATGGACGCTCTGAGTGAAGGAAACCGTAACCGGTACGCGAGCCACTGCCTCAAACTCGGGGAGGCTTTGGCGCAGCGTGGGATCGGGCTGAGAGAGGTAATCGCCAACATCGCGCTTTTCGAGGACGCGGCGATCGAGGTTTTTCCGGCCAGTGCGGAACTTTCGACCGACGCCTATCGGATTTTCGACCGTGTCTGCCATATCGGAATAATCCTGCTGATCGAAGCCTACGGGCGTTCGCGATGGGCCCTGGCGGGCGCGCGAATCAGCGAACTCGAGCGCGAGGCCGCTCAACTACCGGCGAGCCAGCGCACGCTGTTCCGCGGGCTCGTCGGGCGCAGCGCTTCGATGCGCCGTCTGTATCAGCGTATCGAAGCGGCGGCCCGCACACGCGGCACGATCCTGATCGTAGGCGAAAGCGGCTCAGGCAAGGAACTGGTCGCGCGCGCCATCCATGAGTGCGGCGAGCAACCTGACGCGCCGTTCGTGGCGCTCAACTGCGCCGCCTTGCCCAAGGACCTCATCGAGAGCGAGTTGTTCGGCTACAAGCGCGGTGCCTTCAGCGGCGCGAGCGGCGATTACCTGGGACTGTTTCGGGCGGCCGACGGCGGCACGCTGTTCCTGGACGAGATAACCGAGATGAGCGCGGAGACGCAGTCGAAGCTGCTTCGCGCGATCCAGGAGCGGGCGGTCCGCCCGATCGGCTCAACCGGGGAGATTCCGGTTGACGTCAGGCTCGTCGCATCGACCAATCGCGACCCGGAACAGGCGGCCGAGGCGGGACAACTTCGCCGCGACCTCTATTACCGACTGCAGGCGGGCGTCATCAGCGTGCCGCCGCTGCGCGAACGGATCGAGGACATCCCGCTGCTCGCCGAGCACTTCATCGCCATTTTCAACAAGAAGCTCAGGCGCCCGACTCCGGTCGCCGGGCTCGACCCGGAGGCGTTGAACGCCATGATGCATTATTCATGGCCGGGCAACGTGCGCGAGCTTTCCAACGCGATCGAGAGCGCCTTCACCTTCGGCCATTCTCCGAGCATCGGCCTTGCCGATCTTCCTCGCCCGGTCGCCGGCAGATTCATGCCCGAACCGGAGGACGATCGGACGCGCCCCGACATCAACACTTTCGAACAGGTCGAGTGCGACCTGATAAGACGCGCACTCGACGCGACCGAAGGCAACAAGGTCAAGGCGGCTAAACTGCTCAAGATTTCGCGCAAAAAGCTCTACGCGAAGATTTCGAAGTACGGGCTCGAATAGGCCGCGCCCGCGCGGCGACGCATCCGTTGTCAGCGCCCCGTCGATACGCCTAGCGGTACGGGTAGAACACGAAGAACAGGAGCGAGAGCCCGGCAAGTGCCCATAGTCCCGGCCGCACTTCGCCCGCGCGTCCCGCCAGCACCTTGAAGAGCGGGTAAAGCACCAAACCGGCCGTGATTCCCACGCCTATGTTGTAGGTAAAGCTCATCAGCGCGATCACGGCGAAGGCCGGAACGGACTCGCCTGGGTCGGTGAAATCGATCTTTGCGATCGGCGTCATCATCAGCGACCCGACCACGATCAGCGCGGGACCGTAAGCTGCCGCCGGAATTGCCGTCACGATCGGCGCGAAGAACAGCGACACGCCGAACAGCGCCGCGACCACTAGCGCCGTGAAACCGGTTCGCCCGCCCACGCTCACTCCCGCCGCGGATTCCACGAACGCTCCGGAGGTCGTCGTTCCCATCAGGGCGGCAAACACGGTCGAGAGCGAATCGGCAATCATCGGGCGCTCGATCCCCGGCAGGCTTCCGCGCTCATCGAGGAAGCCCGCAAGGGCCGACACGCCGACCAGCGTTCCCATCGTGTCGATCAACGCCATCACGAAAATTGCAAGCGTGATGCCGGCGAAGCCGGGCTTGAGCGCGCCGGCGATATCCAGGTGCATCACGAGCGGCGACGGATCGGGCGGAAGGCTCATCCACGTCCGCGGCGCGCGCGCGACGCCCGAGGCGAAGGCCACA
>JAJYMR010000279.1 GCA_021786815.1 Deltaproteobacteria bacterium | reverse complement strand
GGGCTTACCTGATTGGGAGAATTGCTGATGGACGAGCGTCCACTCACCGGCGTGCGGGTTCTCGATTTCACATGGGCGTGGGCCGGGCCGTTCTGCACGCTTCAGCTTGCGCATCTGGGCGCTGAAGTTATCAGGATTGAGACGACGACCCGCCCGCTGTGCGTCTCGCGCTCGATTCCTCCTTTTGCCGACGATACCGCCGGCCCGAATCGAGCCGGCTATTTCAATCAGTACAATCAGGGCAAACGCAGTATCGTGCTCAATCTGCGGCGTCCCGAGGCTCTGGAGATTGCCTATCAACTAGTAAAGCAATGCGACGTCGTGACGGAGAACTTCGCCGCCGGCGTTTCGGAAAAGCTCGGCCTCGGTTACGCGAAACTGACGCAGTACAGGCGCGATCTGATAATGATCTCGATGTCCGGATACGGGCAGATCGGTCCGTACCGGAAATTCCTCGGCTACGGCGGCCCGGCCGCGGCTCTGTCGGGGCTTTTTTCGGCGACCGGCTATCGCGGGGGCGAGCCCGCCGAAATCGGAATTTCGTATCCCGACCCAAACGCGGGAATTTTCGGAGCGTATGCGATTCTCGCCGCGCTGGTGCATCGCGACTTCACCGGCGAAGGCCAGTACATCGACCAGTCACAATGGGAGGCGACGTTGCCGGTCGTCGCCGAGGGACTGCTCGAATACGCCGTCAATGGCCGCGAGCCGGTGCGCGACGGGAATCATGACCCGCTGATGGCGCCGCACAACTGCTACAAGGCGGCGGGCGACGACGACAAATGGGTATCGATCGCGGTTGGCTCCGATGCGGAGTGGCGCGCACTCGCGAGCGCGATGGAAAGGCCCGAACTCGGCGACGATCCGCGCTTTCGCACCGCGCGTGATCGCAAGCGCAACGAAGGCGTGCTGGACGAAATAATCACCGCCTGGACGCGCGGCCGCGATCGATGGAAGACGGCGGAAACGTTGCAACGGGCGGGAGTGGCGGCGTTCCCGTCACTGAGCAACAAGGATCTCGCGACTGACCCGCATCTGATGGAGCGCGGCTACCTCGTGTCGCTGGAGCATCCGGAGATAGGTCGGCGAATCCACGCGGGCATTCCCTGGACGATGTCGGGAACGCCGTGCCGCGTGGAAAGTCCCGCGCCTCTTATCGGCGCCGACACCGACGAGGTGCTGAAGTCGCTTCTCGGGATGAGCGCGGAGCGAATCGCCGAACTGCGGCGCGAAGGTGTCGTGTCCTAAGTCGTAAAGGGTAGAAGCCTGGCGCAGATAAATCTTCCCGCGACGGCAAGCGGCAACGCATTCAACGCGGACAACGCGATGACCGGCTTGGGCGATGCTTAGCCACGACGCGAACGGGAACCTGACCTCGGACGGGACCTATAGCTACGCTTGGGACGCGCGTGTGAGCATAAGCGGCGCGGCCAGCGCGAGCTTCGTTTACGATGGCCATTAGGATCCTTTAGGTCGATAGGATCGTCGGGTATGCTCGGGTTGACAATCGCGCTGGCGGACTCGAGAGGCAGCCTGGACACGACCTACGGCTACGAGCCGTTCGGCAACACGACGGTCAGTGGCTCCAGTGGAACTCCTGCCAGTTTACCGGCCGAGAGAACGACGATACGGGCCGCAGCCTTCCGGCGTACGCAAAACGGAGGTTTCCAGCCGACTTCAAGAACGGTTCACACGTGAGCGCTTTGGACCGGCCAGCGTAAAGCCGGGTCGTCCGCGCTTGCCAAAGCCCCGTGAACCGGGGAGACGTCACCGCCGCCGGCTGCCTCAGTGGTGTGCGGCTTCGTACAAGATCCCGGCGCACAGGAAGGCGATTGCTATCCAAGTCTCGCGGCGCGACCGCCATTTGGTTCCCGCAGAGGCAGGGGCGCGGTGTTCGCGCCATAACTTAATCCGATCGCGAACACTCTCGGCGGCCGCATCCGCGTTCGCCTCCATCCGTTTGAGGATTGCCTTTAGGTTGTCGTCCATCAGGCCGCCTGGACACGGTAACCACAGCAAGAGTCGGTCCCGAGCAAAAAGGCCCTGATCTGGGCAGACCGAGCATCAAGGAGTAGCAGGCGTGCGACTGCCAGACTGGCGAGGTTGCGCCTGCAGTCTTGATCGCAGCAATAAGGACGCAACCTTCGAGGCATGGACACGACAATTCGCTCGTAGCCGAGAGATCGCCCTCAAAGGAAGATCCGCCTCTTGCGCGGTCTTCAGTTCGTAGTAGAAGCCTACAGATTGACAGACCATGTGTAAGCACATACGGTACGAATGAGCAAGGTTGAGCCGAAAGGGCGACAGCGGCCTGACCCCGAAGGGCTGGGCAGTGTAGACTTCCTAAAGCTCAGGTCGTCGGCGCTGTTCCTTCCTTGCCCATTAAATTCTTCGTTTCCATTATGCAGGCGGATCATATGAAAAAACCGAATAAAGTCGTCGAAAAGATGCGGGCGAGGAGGGCTGCCGCCGAGGAAAGGGCTCGCGAGCGGATCGTGCGATGGTTCGAGGAGCACGACCGTCCCTTTGCCATCAGCCAGCGGTCGCATCACCTCGGAATCTGGATGCTGGTAGCTACGGTGCTGTGCGCGGGCGTCTCATTCGCAGCTCACACGGCAGCGATGCAGTCGCTCTCGAGCATTCATTCGGTGCTTGGCGCCTAGGCCTAGCCACAGAAGCTGCACGCGCAAACCCGCGTGCCTTACGAGCGCACGCTCACGAATCGACCGCGGACAGCTCCGCAGAGATGGACCGCATCATTACGGCCGCGGTGAGAAACTGGGCACGTAGAAATAATCTGACCGCCGGCAGCGTTGCGTCCCCCGGACGTTCGAAAAAGAGGGAAAGCGAGCAAAATCAACCACTTAAGATGGTGGAGGCGGGGGGAATTGAAAATCCTGAGCGGGGAGAGCCCGGTAAGAAAAAGTAATCTTTTCGCGG
>JAJYMR010000218.1 GCA_021786815.1 Deltaproteobacteria bacterium | reverse complement strand
TGCCGTTCGGCAGGTACAAGCGGATCAATTACAATGCTGATTTTCGCGCTTACCGTGAACTGTTCGCCCGGTGGGACTTCCGCGCGGGCGACTTCGAGAGTCTCGCGCTTCGGCCGGACGACTTCGTGTACGCGGATCCGCCGTACGACGTCGAGTTTACGATGTACGCGAAGCAGAACTTCCGATGGGACGACCAGGTGCGGCTTGCTGAGTGGCTCGCGCGCCATCCCGGGCCGGTCGTGCTCTCGAATCAGGCGACCGAGCGCGTTTTGGACCTTTACGCGCGGCTCGGATTCGAGCTCATGCTACTTCGCGCGCCGCGGATGATCAGTTGCACCGGCGACAGAAAGCCCGCATCGGAAGTGCTCGCAACAAAAATGGGCATAGAAGCGGACGCGTGAGGGCAGCGGCGAGATCGCGCCGGGTTCGCATATGAAATCATTGCCGGCAAAGGGGTTGGCGCGCGCGTTGAGCGCGGTCATCGTACGCGCGGACCCGGCGTCCGCTAAGACCCGACGAAATTATGTAGCCCGCTCTGCGCGCATCCCCTTGAGAAGCTTTGCGCGTCTCGTGACATCCTTGTTTAACGGCACGAACACTTCCACGGTGGTGCCCTGCCCTGGCTGGGAGCGGATTTCGAATATGCCGTTCACCAACCGGACCCGCTCTTCCATGCTGACCAGGCCGAGCCCGCCGCTGCTGCGAACGTCCGCTACGTTGAACCCGTCACCGGTGTCCTCGATACGCAGGCCAACGCCTCCACCTTTGCCCTTAAGCCACAGGCGAGCGTCGGTTGCTCCGGCGTGCTTGCGGATGTTGAGGAGGCTTTCCTGCGCAATTCGGTATAGACAAAGCGATACATCGTCCGGCAGCGAAGCCGGAAGTTTCTCGCATTTGAAAAGGATGGGAATGCCGGTGGATGCAGACAATTTGTCGCATTCCTCCCGTAACGCGGCTTTCAATCCGAGTTCATGCAGAATCGCGGGATGAAGCCGGCGCGACGCGTCATGCATCTGCTCCGCGAGGCGCCCGATCTTCCTGCCGAGTTCCCCAAGGCGCTCGCTGAGCGGACCATCGGCTTTGCGGGACGTCCGCAAAGTCGATACCTCCATCGCCAGCGCCGCCAGTTCCTGGCTGAAAACGTCGTGTAGCTCGCGCGCCAGTTCCCGATTTCCCATCTCCTGGGCCGAGAGCATCGCTCCCAGGTTTCGAAGTTGCTGTTCGGCTCTAAGCCGTTCTATGAATTCCGCCGCTCGATCCGCGTATAGATCGAACCGGCGCAAATCTCGGTCGGATGGCCGATGGGGCCTGCGGAAATGGGTGGAGAACATTCCCATCGGCTCGCCGTCCTTGCCGAACAGCGGCGTGCATTGAACCGCGCGATAGCCGGCCGCCGCAACGATCGCGCGATGCGGCGCGTAAGCGGGATCGGCATCCACGTCTTCGACGAGAATCCGCTGCCTGGTACGCAGACTTCGGCCGCAGGCGGAGGAGTCAGCGGCCGAAACCTCGCGAAAGTGCTCCAGGAAATCAGGACCGAAACCGCGATGCGCGACAATTTCCAGCACCCGCTTTTTCGGGTTCAACAGTTGGACGTTGCCCATGTCAGCTCCCAGCTGAGCAATTCCGGCGTCGATTATCTCCTCCAGTCCCGCGCGCAGCTCGTGTGACCGCCAAAGGCGGTCGCTCGCCTCGCGCAGGCGGACGAGCGTGGAAACCTCGAAGGCCAGCTGGGTCTTCTGTTCCGTGAGCGCCTGTTCGCTCTTCTTGCGTTCCGTAATATCGGAGACAAAGAGAACACCGAGCGTTCCCTCATTGGTGCCGATGAAGCTCAGCCTGATATCGACGGGGAACTCGATGCCGTCCTTGCGCAACGCGGCAAGCTCCAGGCCCATCCCCGTCGGGCGGTTGCGAGGTTGCGAGAACCATTTTGTCATGCTTTGCGCGCACCGCTCCCGGAACCGCTCCGGGATGAGTTCCTCGATACCCCGTCCGATCAGTTCATCGCGGCCGTACCCAAACATTCTCTCGCCGGCCGTGTTCGCAAGAACAATCCGTCTGTCCTGGTCGATAGCCAGGATCATCTGTGCCGCGGTTTCGAGCAGCGGCCGCACTGCAGCTTCGATTTCCCGGGCCCATTGGCGTGCTTTCTCGTACGCGGCGCGGTCGACGCCCGTGGCGATCACGGACTCTTTCCGGCTGCCTGGCACGAGACCGCTAACCGACCAGGCGATAAGCACGCGCCGCCCGTCCTTCGTGAGCCAGTGACTCTCGGTCTCGCTGGGGCTCCCGCCAAGCGCGCGCTGGAAGGTTTCTCTGGCTGCCGTCTTTTCTTCCGGAACCACCAGGAAGTCGCATGGCCGCCGTCCCTTGACCTCCTCGGCGGAATAGCCGGTAAGTTGCCGGCACGCCTCGTTGAATCGAACGATTCGCCCTTCGCGATCCAAGGCCACCAGCAAATCACTGGCCGTGTCCGTGACCGCCGCGACAGAGTTCCGCTCGTTCTGCGGCACCTTGCGGTTTTGCTTCGGTTTGCGCGTTCGTTTCGTCGGCGCGGCCTTCCGTTTTCGCGAAACATTGCGGCGCATTTTCTTCATCCGAGTTCACCTTGCAGGATCGCGGGCACGAAGCGGATCGTCGCTGGTTGAGGCTCACCGCGCTCGCGACGGTTAGTCAATCGTAACAAGTGTCCCCATCGCGGTCCGTTCGGCGACCAGCTTGCCTTCGTTTGGCAGCCTCACGACAGACATCGGTCGGCGTTCGCGAAAGCCGGAATCCATCTCGCTGCGCAGCCGGTCTGCCCGGTTCAGATCCGTGTTTCCTGGCAGGGCGTTTCTTTCAAGGCAAAATCGTCAACATCAGATACACGCCTATGCCCGTCGCAGCGCCGCGCTGTGTGAGATACATGTAGCGCATCCGTACTCGCGCTTCGCTTGCCCCCGAGCGCCCAATCAGG
>JAJYMR010000307.1 GCA_021786815.1 Deltaproteobacteria bacterium | reverse complement strand
ATGGCGTTCCTCGTCGGAAAGCCCGGTTTCCTTCGCGCGAAGCATCAGGCAATCGGGATCGTTGAGCCAGAGCCGCCGATGCATAAAGCTGCGCGCAATGACCGCTTCCAGCGCCTGCGCCGTGCCCGGCACGCCCATCTGCGGCGCGGTGGATTCCCAGTACGGCGCAACGTCCTCGCCGATGCGCATCCCGTCCACGATTCCGACCGCCTGACCCAGCGGGCATCCGCATCCAAGGATGAACGCGTCGTCGCCCGCGCCGCGCCGGATCGCCTGAAGTCCGCGCCTGAGCGTCTCGGCGCGCGTCAGGTCCGAAGCGTAGCGGCGGCCCTCGGCGCCGCCCGCGTAAAGAAAATCGAGCTTCAGGTAGGAATAGCCGAACTTCCGCGCGAGCCGCTCGAAGAGCCGCTCCAGATGCTCGGCGAAGGCGGGGTGGCTCGGGTCGAGCGCGTAGGCGAACGCGTCTTCGGTGGCGCTCCAGTTCGGGTTGTAACCCGCTCGAAGCGGTTCGCCCGATTCGTGCACGATGAACCAGTCCGGATGCGCGTTCATCAGGCGCGAGTCGCGGCTCGCGAGGAAAGGGGCGGTCCAAAGTCCCGGCGTGAAGCCTGCACGGCGGATTTCGTCGGCGAGTTTTCCGAGCCCGCTCGGGAATTTCGCGTTGGTCGAGTCCCAGTCGCCGAGCGCCGACTGATAGCCGTCGTCGAGCTGCACAACGTCGATCGGGTATTCGTTGCGCATCGCGGCAAGCACCCGCAGATTCGCGAGCATCGCGTCTTCCGTCACGCCGTGGAAGTAGTGGTACCACGAGCACCATCCGCGCTGGTACGGCGCGCCGGTCCTGGCCCCCATCGCGGCGCGGCCCAGCATCGCCGCCCATCGCGCCGCCAGCGCGGCGATGCTCTTCTCGGAGCGAAAGACGACCAGCGGCTCCAATTCGCGCGACTCGCCCGGCGCAAGCGCGACGCGGTCGAGCATCAGGCGGCCGGTCGCGCGCTCGGGCGAAGTGACGGCGACGGTGCCGAACTGGCCGGCCACGCCGATGAATCCCACAAGGATGCGCTCGGCGCACCCCTCGCATTCGAGCACGGTGAACAGTTCCGAAGTTGCGGCCTCGGGCATCTCGGGCGGGCGGACCGTTTCGCTCTGGTGCGACAGCCGGACGATCGATGGCGCGTCGTCCCTGCGGTGGTGCCGCGAATCACCGACCGTGGCGATGCCGGAGCTACTCCACGACTGGTAGCCGTGCTTGAAAAAGCGCGCGGGCGCGTTCGGCGGAAATCCGGTTGCTATTTCGAAGCGCGCCTCGCCGAGCAGTATCGAAGCGCCGCTTCGATTCGCGACCGAGGCCCGAACCACGGAAGCGCCGTTTTCCTCGCGGGTATTCGCCGAAAGCTCGATTCCGCCCTGCCTGGTCTGCGCCTCGCGCCCGGTAAGCCAGAGCGAATGCGCGTCGCCCCGCAAATCCGCGAATCGAAGCTCTACCCTCATCGGATTCGGCCTTCCGCTTCTGCGTATTACACAATGGCAGCCGAACTCAAGGCGAAGCCGTCTCGATTGAACGTCCCGGCTCTGGCAAACTGAGGTGCGCTCGGCCGGAGCGAACGACTATCGACACCGCACCCGAAACCGAAGCTGCCGAGGCCGGGGAACCGCTGGCCGACGCGTCATCCGCTGGCCGATGGTCAGGCCGTCTCGCCGCGTTCCGCGCGCTGCGCCATCGCAATTTCCGTCTCTTCTTCGTTGGACAGTTCATCTCGCTCATCGGCACCTGGATGCAGTCGGTGGCGCAGGCTTGGCTGGTGCTGAAGCTGTCGAACTCCTCGATGGCGCTTGGAGTCGTCGCGTTCGCGGGCTTCATGCCTATCGTGCTGGTCGCTCTGTTCGCCGGCGTGGTCGTCGATCACGTCGATCGCCGCCGCCTCATTATCGCCGCGCAGACGCTCCTGATGCTGAGCGCGTTCGCGCTCGCATGGCTTACCTGGGCCGGGAGCGTGCGGGTCGAGTACGTCATCATCCTGGCCGCGATCAACGGGCTGGTCAGCTCCTTCGACATGCCCGGCCGGCAGGCGTTCGTGGTCGAGATGGTCGGCAAGGAGGATTTGCCGAACGCGATCGCGATGAACTCGATGATCTTCAATGGCGCGCGGATGGCGGGGCCCGCGGTCGCCGGCCTTTTGATCGCGGTCGTCGGCGTGGCCGGATGCTTCTTCCTGAACGGCGTGAGCTACCTTGCGGTTATATGGAGCCTGTTCGAGATGGACATCCCGCGCCGCAGGATGCAGCGATTCGGCTCCGTCGTGCTGCTTCGCGTGCGTGAGGGGCTGGCCTACGTATGGCGTCATCGGCCGTCTCTTTCCCTGCTCTCGGTGGTCGCCATAAACAGCGGCTTCGGGATGCAATACGGGGTGCTGGTTCCGCTCTTCGCGCGCGACCTTCTGCACGCGGGTGCGCGAGGATACGGCTTCCTGATGGCGGCGCAGGGGCTTGGCGCGGTGGTCGGCGCGATCGCGATGAACTCGCGGCCGAGCACGCCGCGGACGCTTCGCCAGAATCTGGTCTTCGGCGTCTTCGCGGTTGCGGCGGCGATCTTCACCTTCGGCGTTTCGCCGTGGCTTGGGCTGTCGATGGCCGCGCAGACGCTGATCGGCGCGGGCCTGATGTATCACATGGTCACGACCAACACGATGCTCCAGTTGTTCGTGTCCGACGAGTTACGCGGGCGCGTAATGAGCATCTACACGCTTTCCTTCATCGGCACCGCGCCGCTCGGAAGTCTCGAGGTCGGATGGGTCGGTGAGCACCTGAGCCCCCGGCTTGCGGTCGTAATCTGCTCGGTTTTCTCGCTGATGTGCGGATGTTTCCTTTTGACCAGGCTTGGAGTGATTGCCGCGGCGCAGTCCGAAAGGGAGGCCACGGCGGTCGCCGAATGACTTCGCGGCCGCGCGCGGCGCTTGCGCATCCCG
>JAJYMR010000315.1 GCA_021786815.1 Deltaproteobacteria bacterium | reverse complement strand
ATGCGACCGAATGTTTTCGTCGGTCATCTCGTGAGACTGCGTCGATAAACCAAACGGCCGAGCGATTTGTCAGCTCTGAATCTTCAGGAATATATCGTGGGTGCTTTCGGAGTTGAGCTGGCTCACTGACGTTACGTGATCGCTGAGGCGCGCCAGCGTTGATAGCTCGCTCGATCCCACGTCGACCAGCACTGCGAAAATCGAGAAATCCAGGTCTTCCTTGCGATCCTTCAGATGCGCGAGCCATTCGGGGCTGACCTGGCATTCCCCGTCCGTGATCATCACGATATCGCCGCGTTTCAGCTTCTTCTCTTCGAGCAGTGCGAGCGCCGCGTCGATTGGCCGCTCGAAGTCGGTCCCTCCGCCCGGGAAATACTCCGCCATCTCGAGCACCTTGCCGAGTTCGGGCTGATAGCGGCGCTCGCGGTTCAGATCGAGCACCTTGAGCGTGTCGCCCGACGAGAACATCACGGCGCGGAACAGCCGGCGCTGGCGCCGCGCGATATCCATCAGGGTGAGCGCGACCGCTTTCGACCACAATTCCTTCTGACCCGCCATCGAGGAGCTCACGTCCACGCACACGATCATCGGACCTTTGCCCTTCTGCTCGTCCTGGCGAAGCTGGTACTGAAGCACGGTGCCTTCGAGCAGGCGGCGGCGGAAGTCGCGGCTGAGCGCCCGATGATGCATCGCGACCAGTTCCGACGGGATAAGCCGGGCGATCTCCGAGCCGCGCTCGATGTCGTAGGCTTCGGCGACTCCCCGTTCGAGCGTTTTTCTCTTAAGCGCGCGCGCGTCCTGCTTGAACCGTCCGACCATCCGGGCCAGCTCGCCAAGCTTTCGATTACCCGCGAGCCTCCTGCCCAGTTCAAGCCGCTCTCCCGCCGGAAGCCGGCCGCCCTGACCGAACTCGCGGCTGAACGCGTGGCTGTCCTCTGCGGCGTGCTCGACCTGCTCGGCGAGCTCGCCCGCCTTTAACTGCATCCGCTTGAGCTGGCTCAGGTCGCCGTGTGTTATCTGGTTTTCGACCTGGCGCGCCTTCTGGTTGAGCCTTGCCTCGGAGACTTTGGCGGCGCGCTCTGCCGCCTCGGCCAGTTCGCGCATCCGCTCTTTGGCCGTCTCGTCCGGCTCGGATTCCCCGGCCTCGCCCTGTTCGCCCTGGGAAGTCGGCGGATGCTCCTGCTCGGCCATTTCTTCGAGCTTCGCGACCGCGTCGGCGCGTTCCTTGAGGTCGTCCTCCTGATGCGCAAGGTCCCAGAGATCGAGCATCTCGTTGCGGTTTACCAGCCGCTCCGAGCGCACCATCTCGAGCACCTGCTCTGCGAGCACGATCGCCGCGATCGCAGCCTTGTCTTCGTCGAGGAGGGTTCGATGCTTGAGTGCCTCGAAGGTTGGCGAGGGCAGCAGATGCTCCAGAATGGTTCGGTTCAGAACGGTGGAGCGGCGGACCTCGTCTGATTTGAGCCAAATGACGTTATATTTGAACAGCGCGAAGAACAGGTCCTGAAGCAGCCCTTCGAAATGCGGGATAAGCGCGCTGCCTGTTTCGGCCAACTCGGCGAGCGAGGGCGCGGCCGCGCGGATATCGCCCCATGCGTGGCGGTCGTAGCTGTCGCTCTCGATCCAGGAGATGTTCTCGGGAACTTGAGGGATATAGAGCCGACGCGGCTTTGCGGTCTTTTTCCTGCGTGGCATGCTTCGGATAATTCGAGCTTATCCGAGTGCGCAATCCGCGGCTATCCCGCCGGATGCGGCAAGGCTTGAACCGAAAGGCGAAGGCGCGACAAGATTAGGGCGGGTCGCGCGGCGTCTCTTGGGATTTGCGCCAGTCGAGCCGGGAGGCGTGGCGCGGCGCGAGACTTCGATGGTCATGGAACGGGAACAGGGAATTCTCGCCGGGCGGCGGCACTCAGTGCTGATCGCGATGGTCAGCGAGTTCATCGCAACGGCCGAGCCGGTGGGATCCCATCAGGTGGCTTCGCGCCGGCGCCTTGGAATCAAGGCTGCGATGGTGCGGAACATGCTGGGCGAACTCGAAGAAAACGGTTATCTCCAGCAGCCGCACACCTCAGCCGGCCGAATCCCGACCGACAAGGCCTTTCGCTATTACGTTGACCATCTTGCCGCCGCCGCGCGAATCGGTTTCGAGGACCGGACGCAGATCGAGCTTCATTATTCCGAGCGGGTCCGCAATCTGGAGGCGATGATGCGCGATACGCCGCGGCTCCTGTCACTGCTGACGGGTCAGGCGGCGCTCGTGATGGCGCCGAGGCTCGAATCCGTCGAGTTGGAGCGGGTGAACTTCATCCGCCTTCGCGCGCGCGAGTTTCTGGCGGTGTTCGTGCCCGGAACGGGAGGAATCCGCAATCAACTGGTGCGTGCCGAACGGGATTACGGCCAGGAAGAGCTGGACCGGATGGGGCGCTATCTGAACGAAGCCCTCAAAGGCCGCACTCTGGACGAGGCGCGGCAGTGGATCGAGGAGGAATTGCGCAAGGAACGCGCCCGTTACGACCTTTTCGTGCGCGAGGCGCTGATGCTCGGCGAAGGGGCGCTCGGCGGCGCCGCGGAGGCCGAGCTTTACGTCGAAGGCAGCGCCCATGCGCTCGAACAGCCCGAGTTCTCCGACCCCGACAGGATTCGCGAGCTGATGCGCGCGCTCGAGGACAAGAGCGCGCTGCTCGATCTCCTCGAACGGGCCATCCGCGAGCAGTCCGTGATGGTCTCGATAGGCTCGGAGAACT
This sequence comes from Deltaproteobacteria bacterium, assembly GCA_021786815.1. Lineage (GTDB taxonomy): Bacteria > Desulfobacterota > Binatia > Binatales > Binataceae > DTIX01. The sequence continues at coordinate 257 of JAJYMR010000315.1, read as the reverse complement.
ATGACGCTCGTCTTGCCGGGCTGGCCGTCGTCGCGGCTCCTTACGCCGGCGGCTCGAAACCGCTCGGAGGGCTTGCAGTGGTAGGGCCGGTCAGGATGGATTACGAGCGGGTTATCCCGCTGGTCGAGTATACTGCCAGAACCCTGTCGCGGATTTTCGAGCATTGACCGCCTGAAGGCGGTCCCTTTCGGAATATCCCGGACTTTTTGGCGTCGGCTGAGACCCAGGCTCGCTGCAAGCCGCGGCGCTGTTGCAAC
>JAJYMR010000132.1 GCA_021786815.1 Deltaproteobacteria bacterium | reverse complement strand
GCCTCGATTTCCTCAGAGTTGAGCTTTATCTCGACCGACTTGAAGGCCTCTTCCAGATGCCTGATCTTGGTCGCGCCGATAATGGGAGCAGTCACGCCGGGCGCCTGGAGAACCCACGCGCAGGCTATTTGCGACGGCGTTGCGCCGCGATGCTTTGCGACTTTCTCGACCGCGTCGAGCACCTCGAAGTCGTATTCGCGGTAATACATGCTCTTGGCGAAATCGTCGGTCTTCGCGCGCGTGGTTGGATCGGCGCCGCCACGCGCACGATCGCCGGCGAGGAATCCGCGCGCGAGCGGGCTCCACGGAATGAGGGCGACGCCCTGCTCGATGCATAGCGGGTTCATCTCGCGCTCCTCCTCCCGATAGACCAGGTTGTAATGGTTCTGCATCGAGACGAACCGATGCCATCGGTTCTCGCGCTGGAGGTTGAGCGCCTTGTGGAACTGCCACGCGGCCATGCTGCTCGCGCCGAGGTAGCGGACCTTGCCCGCGCGCACCAGCGAGTCGAGCGCCTCGAGCGTTTCCTCGATCGGCGTCGTGTAGTCCCATCGATGGATCTGGTAGAGGTCGATGTAATCGGTCTTCAGGCGGCGAAGCGAGGCGTCGCACGCCTCCAGGATGTGCTTGCGCGAGAGTCCGCCGCGATTCATCCCCGACGCCATCGGGCCGTACACCTTGGTCGCGAGCACGATCTCCTCGCGCCGCGCCATCTCGCCCAGCCACTTTCCGGTTATCTCCTCGCTCACGCCGAGCGAATAGACGTTGGCGGTGTCGAAGAAGTTGACGCCGGCCTCGATCGCGACGCGGAAATGCTCACGCGCTTCGTCTGAAGTAAGTACCCACTCGCGCCATTTCTTGTCTCCGTAGCTCATGCATCCAAGGCAGATGCGCGAAACCGTTACTCCCGTATTGCCGAGTTTTGTGTATTCCATTTGCTCACCGAGAATCTTTGCGGTTGTGGCCCGCGGATCATGGCCGGGCATGGCCCGCTGCGGCGTTTTTGACGGTTCAGGTTCGGGCGGAACGGGCCGCGATGTCAAGCGGGACGGGGCAACTCCGAGTATTCCTTTAGCTTCAACCGCGGCGCTATGATCGTCGCAATCTCGTTTCGAGCTCTGTCGGCGGGCCGGTTGAAATCGCCTTTTGCCTGTAAATGCGCCTCCGGCCGGCGCTGATACGTCACACCGGTGGATGGAGAACCGAATGAGAGTCCTGTTCGTGCATCCCAGTCCCCTGATGTACAGCGAGATATATTTGCGCCTCGAACCGCTCGGGATGGAGCGGGTCGCGGCGGCGGTCCGCTCGCGTGGCCATCAGGTTCGCATTCTCGATCTCCAGATTTTCACCCATCGCGATTTCCATCGCGAACTGGAGGACTTCAGGCCCGAGGCCGTCGGGTTTTCGGGCAACTACCTGGCCAACGTGCCGGAGATCGTCGATCTCGCAAAGGATACGAAGCGCATGCTGCCGCAATGCTTCGTGTTCGTCGGAGGGCACAGCGCCTCGTTCGTTGCCGACGAAATACTCGAACACGGCGAGGGCGCGATCGACTGCGTGCTCAGAGGCGAGGGCGAAACCGGCACGCAGACAGTGATGGAAGCGGTGGGCGACGCCCGAATCGACCGCGTGCCCGGCGCGGTAACGGTGCGCGGAAGCGGACCCGCGCCGGTGATGCTCGACAATCTCGATCGCTACGTCGCCGCGCGCGACCTCGGACGCCGGCGCCACAAGTATTTCATCGGGATTCTCGATCCATGCGCGTCGATCGAGTTTACGCGCGGATGTCCGTGGGACTGCTCGTTTTGCAGCGCATGGACTTTTTACGGGCGCAGCTACCGCAAGGCGAGCCCCGAGGCGGTTGCCGAGGAGATGGCGTCGATTCGCGAGCCCAACGTCTTTATCGTCGATGACGTCGCATTCATCCATCCCGAGGACGGGTTTGCGATCGGCCGCGAAATCGAGAAGCGCCGAATCCGCAAGCAGTATTATCTCGAAACGCGCGCCGACGTGCTGTGCCGCAACCGCGAGGTTTTCACCTACTGGCGAAGGCTCGGGCTGGAGTACATGTTCCTGGGCCTCGAAGCGATCGACGAGGAAGGACTGAAAGCGCATCGCAAACGCTCCTCGACCGACATCAACCTGCGCGCGCTTCAGGTTGCGCGCGAAATCGGAGTTACGGTCGCGCTAAACCTGATTGTCGATCCCGATTGGGACGAGCGCCGTTTCGAGGTCGTGCGCGAGTGGGCGCTGAGCATCCCGGAGGTCGTCCATCTCACCGTGGCGACGCCCTATCCGGGCACTGAGCTATGGTTCACGGAATCGCGCAAGCTTGCCACGCTGGATTACCGGCTCTTCGATATCCAGCACGCGGTGCTGCCGACGCGGCTCCCGCTCAGGCAATTCTACGAGGAGCTGGTGCGCACGCAGAACGTGCTCAACCGCAAGCATCTCGGATGGAGGGGGCTCTGGGACGTGGCCGGGATAGCGTCGCGGCTTGCGCTCAAGGGGCAGACGAACTTTCTCGCGATGCTCTGGAAGTTCAATCGTGTATATAACCCGGAACGCCAGCACGCCGACCATTTCAGAAAAGTGGAGTACGCGCTGCGCCCGCCGATAACCTGGAACGGCAAGCGGCCCGGCGCGCAGTCGCTCTATATCCACAATCCCAAGGCGCCGCGCAGCGCGAATGCGCCGGCGCGGATCGCCGAACTCCCGGCCAAGTGATGGGATGCGCGCGCCGGATCGCTGGCGCTCTGGGTCGGAAGTTTTGCGCCGTAAGACGCCTTCGCGGAGCGTTTCCGAAGAATTCACAGACTCTCAGGATGGCAAAGCGATACTCGCGCTAACGGCCAGTGAATTTTCGGCCGCGCTTCGCGTCAAAAGCCTCGATACAGGGTCGCGCGCGAGCGGTTCGGAGCCGAGCTGCCGCGCTACGACGAGGACTATCCGACCGCGCTCGACCGCGAGGAAGTGGGGGCGCTGGTCTCGGGCGAGATTCGCT
>JAJYMR010000114.1 GCA_021786815.1 Deltaproteobacteria bacterium | reverse complement strand
CACGCTTGCGGTTCCGTCGGTATGGATGTTGACGGTCGCCGCAGACTGCATCCCGGCATTGAACCAGAAGCCCGAGGCGACGCCGCGGCCGCGATATTTGCCGGTCAGCGGCGAGCGGTAATGCGGACTGTTCTTGATTGCCTCGCAGGTTTCGATAAAGCCGATACGCTTGTAGGGAGGTCCGACGATCTGCGGCGTGCCTTCCTTTGCGCCGTTCATGATCCGGAAGTCGAGCGGGTCGATTCCGCACTTCTCGGCGAGTTCATCGAGCACCGTCTCGGAGGCGAACGCCGCGTTGGTCGCGCCGGGCGCGCGATAGGCCGCCGACTTGGGCCGGTTGACGACCACGTCGTAGGCGTCGATAAGCAGGTTCTCGATGGAATACGGAGCGAGGATGGTCATCGCGCCGGCGCCGACGGGAGAGCCCGGAAACGCGCCCGCCTCGTAGGCCATCCAGACCTGCGCGGCGATAATCCGGCCCTCGCGCGTGCATCCCATTTTGACTTTTATCTTCGAGCCCGAGGTCGGGCCGCTGGCGCGCAGCACTTCCGAGCGCGTCATCACGAGCTTGACCGGTTTTCCGGTCTTCCTGGAGAGCAGCACCGAGAGCGGTTCGAGATAGATGGTGGTTTTGCCGCCGAAACCGCCGCCGATTTCCGCCGGCACGACCTTGATCTTGCCGACCGGCATTCCGAGCACCTGCGCGCTCATCGAGCGCACGTCGAACGCGCCCTGGGTCGAGCAATAGATCGTCGCATGGCCGTCGGCGCTGTAGATTCCGACGGCGTTGTGCGGCTCGATATAGCCCTGGTGGACGGTTTCGGTGCGGAACTCGCGCTCGACGACGAAATCGGCGGATTTGAAGGCGGCTTCGATATCGCCGCGTTTGAACTGGATATGCTGCGCGACGTTGGTCGGGTTGTCGCCTTCCTCCTTGTTGCGCAGGCTCGGGAGCAGAACCTCCGCGCCCGGCTTCATCGCGTCCTCGAGCCTCATTACCGGCGGCAGGACCTCGTAATCCACCTCGATCAGCCTAAGCGCTTCCTCTGCTATATGCGGACTGGTCGCGGCGACGGCCGCAACCGCGTGCCCGTCGTAGAGCACCTTGCCGCGCGCCAGGATATTCATCGAGAGGTAGCGCGGGTTCATCGCGGCCTCGCCGACCTGCTCGGCCTTGTCCTCGGCTTCCGGCAGGTCGACCGAGGTGACGATGGCCTTCACGCCGGGAAGCTTGAGCGCCTTGTCGTAGTTGATCGACTTGATCACCGCGTGTGCATGAGGGCTGCGCAGGACCTTGCCGTAGAGCATCCCGGGAAAGGCATAGTCGGCGCCGTACTTCGCGCGTCCGGTGACCTTGTCAACGCCGTCGTGGCGGATCGGGCGCGTTCCGATAACCTTGAAATGTCCGTTCGTGCCTGCTTCTGCCATGGTCAGACTCCCTTATCGCGAAAGCGCGGGATTCCGTGCGAGACCGTTATTGTAACTCGCGGCGCGCGCGTCGGTCATCCGCCCGCCTGCATCGCCTTGGCTGCTTCGAGCACCGCGCGGACGATCTTGTCGTACCCGGTGCATCGGCAGAGATTGCCGGCCAGCGCGTAGCGTACCTCTGCCTCGGTCGGATTCTGATTGCGGTCGAGGAGAGCCTTGGCCGACACCAGGAAGCCGGGCGTGCAGATGCCGCACTGGAGGCTCGCGTCCTCCAAAAACTTCTGCTGCAGCGGATGGAGCGCGGTGCCGTTGGCCAGCCCCTCGACCGTGGTGATTCGCTTGCCTTGCGCCTCCGTGCCGAGCATCAGGCACGAGCACACGGCGCGGCCGTCAACGATTACGCTGCACGCGCCGCAGTCGCCCGTGAGGCATCCTTCCTTGCTGCCGGTAAGCTCCAGCACGTCGCGCAACACTTCGAGCAGGCTCTGGCGCGGCTCGCACAGGAACTCCGCCGCCTCGCCGTTGATGGTGGTTTCGACCCGTATTTTTTTCGACATTCCGAATCTTTCGCCTGAGGGATTTTGCGTGTCAGTCAGCTATGCGAGCGGGCGCGCTCGGCCGCGAGATGGATCGTGCGCCTGGTCAGCACGCCGACCACATGGCGGCGGAATTCAGCGGTTCCGCGCATATCGTCGATCGGGTTCGCCGCTTCGGAGGCAAGCGAGGCCGCAGTCTCGATAACCGCGTCGTCGAGCTTTTTGCCGATGAGAGATTCCGCCGCCTTTTCGGCCAGTATAGGCGTCGGTCCGACCGCGCCGAGCGCGATTCGCGCCGCCTTTACGACGTCGCCCGCAAGGGTGAGCGACGTTCCCACGCCCACCACCGCGATATCCATTTCGTTTCGCGGGATAAAGCGCAGATAGGCGTCGGCCGAATGGGGCTTGGGCGCGGGAATCAGGAACTCGACCAGCAGTTCCCCCGGCTTCAGCACGGTTACGCCTGGCGCGGTAACGAAATCCTCGACCTTCACCTGGCGGCTTCCGCGCCCTCCGGCGATCTTGGCTTTCGCGCCGAGCGCTATCAGCGCGGGCGTGGTGTCGGCGGCAGGCGAGCCGTTGCAGAGGTTGCCGCCGACCGACGCGCGATTCTGGATCTGGAGCGAGCCAATCAGATGCGCCGCCTCGGCAAGGCCGGGGTAATGCTTGCGCATCGCGTCGTTCTCATGGATCTCGATACACGGCACGGCGGCGCCGAGGCGAAGTCCCTTTTTCGCGTCGTACTTTATCTGCCGGAGTTCCTTTATCTGTTTGACGTCAACCAGGTACTCGGGACGGCGCGCGCCGGCGCGCATCTGGATAAGGATATCCGTGCCGCCGCACAGGGGACGCGCTTTCTCCCCGTGGCGCTTCAGGATACTCACCGCCTTGGCGACCGTGGTCGGTGCTTCGTAGGTAAACTCGTGCAAAGGCCGAAACCCTCCCCATTGGGGCCCTTCTCCAAGCCCGTATCGTTACTTAGATAGCCTACTTTTGCAGCACTCGGAAAGCCCGCGAAGCGCCCGATCCAAGGCTGCAAATGAAGGCCCGCGCCCCGGCAGGTC
>JAJYMR010000244.1 GCA_021786815.1 Deltaproteobacteria bacterium | reverse complement strand
GCGCAGCGTGAAAACGTGCGTGTGCTGATGTTCAGCATGCACCCGAATCCGGTCTTCGCCGCTCGCGCGATTCAATCGGGCGCGCGCGGCTACCTGGTCAAGAGCGCATCGCCCGACGATCTGCTCGATGCGGTGCGCGAAATTCTCGCGGGCGGCATCTACCTTTCGCCCGAAGTCGCCAAAGGGATGGCGCTCGCGGCGCTTTGCGAGGATGCCGATCCGGTCAAAGAGCTTTCGAGCCGGGAGCTGGAGATCCTGCGTCTGCTCGGCAAGGGCAGCGACCTTGCCGGTATCGCTGCCGCGCTCTGTCTCAATTACAAGACCGTTGCCAATAGCCTCACCCGAATAAAAGGCAAGCTCGGCCTGCGCCATACGGGCGAGCTTGTGCGTCTGGCAATCGAGCAGGGTCTTACTGACGCGGCCGAGGGCGTCAAAAGCTCCCGGCGATAGATTTCTTCCGAGCGCCGTCGGGAAAATTTCCCTGGAAATTCAGGAACTTGTACACGCCGTTTTTCCCTGATCCGAAGGGCGGTTTCTGCTAGGTTGCGCCTGCGGACGTCAGTGAGACGCGCAGTCTGGATGGGGCTTCGGAAAACTCTTGTCCTGCTGGTGATTCTGCTTGTTGCGGCACCTGCGGCCCATACCGCCATGCAGCACGTGGGCGCCGCCAGGGAGACGGTTGAGGGCACGGTCAAGGACGCTCTCGGACGCCCGCTTGCAGGCCTCGGGGTGGAACCTGGCGCCGAGAGCGGCAGATCGATTGCCCGCGCGGTCGCCGAAAAAACCGGCAGCTTCTTCTTTTCGAGAGTTCCATTCGGGATTTGCGCAATCATCGCGCGCAAAAAAGGCTATACTGCGATTTCGGTGGACGTGCGGCAGGCGGCACGCGGGGTGTTCGCAGCGAAGCGAAACCGGTTCGCGTGACGGCCATGGAGCGAAACGAGCCGGCCGGCCATGATGCTTCTTAACGGGTGATTCAGGTTGCGACGCGCGGTTTCGCGTAGCGGAGACGAACCGGGCCAACATTCCACGTCCGGACAGCGACCATCCGAGCAGACCGAGGAGCGGAGTTCCTTGGGGCCGGGCGGGTTTGGCGCGGTTGTGCGTCTGATACCCTGGATGCTGCCGGCGGCCGGATGTATCGCGGCCGCGCTCGTTGGCCTCGGAATTCTGCTCGGACGCATCCCGTTGATGCCCCCGAACAAGGGAGCGATCGAGGTAAAGCTGATTCCGCCGCCTCCGAAGCCGCCCGCTCGCCCTGTGAATCTTGCGCCGATGCGCGCGGCGCCAATCGTTCCGCGGCCCAAGCCGCGCATACGGCCGAAACCGCGTGTCGTGCATCGAAGCCGCGTCAAAAAACCTCCTGCAACCCCTCCGCCCGCCGCAGTCTCGAAGCTTCCTTCGCCCGCAGTCGGCAAGCCGACCGGCAGCGCCAACTCACTGGCTTTGCCGTCTGCCGGTTCTTCCACCGGCAAAGGCACGAAAGGCGGTAGCGCGCTTTCCGGCAGCGGAAGCTCGTCTTCGGGAGCGCGGGCGATTTACGCGCCACTTCCGAAAATTCCCGACGATATGCGTGACAACCCGTTCAAGGCGGTCGCGATCGCGCGCTTTGTGGTGTCGGCCGACGGAGACGCGAGCGTGACGTTGGTCCAGCCAACGCCTTATCCGCGGTTGAACGAGCTTCTGCTCCAGGCGCTCAAGAACTGGCGTTTTTTCCCGGCGGTAGAACATGGAAAGCCCGTGGCTTCGACCTTCGAGATCCGCATTCCATTTGTCGTTGACTAGCGAAGGCGGCACGCAAACTCGATACGCGGCGTTGCTCCGCAAGCACCGGCTGGCTTAAGCGGCGCACATTCGAGGTTTGTTGCGCGACGCCTTTTCGCAGTACTATCCCTGCGCTCGAATTGTGGAGGTATCGCGTGGACAAGTCGGACTTCTATCGGGAAGCACGGCAGGATCTGTCTGGTCCGCTTCACGGCGTGCGCGTTCTGGACGTGACGACCAGTTGGGCCGGCCCGATGTGTGCGTGCGTGCTTGCGGATCTGGGCGCCGACGTAATCAAGATCGAGGCGCCGACCGGAGAAGTCGCCCGCCGGATGCATCCGTTCCTTCCCGGCAAAGAGCCGGGTGTGAGTTTCGTTCACGCCACGGTCAACCGCAACAAGCGCAATTTGACACTCGAACTGCGCAGCCCCGAAGGCCGCGACATCTTCATGAAGCTTGCCGCGCGCGCCGACATAATCGTGCAGAACTTCCGCCCCGGCACGATGGACAAGTGGGGAATTGGCTACGAGGCGGTGCGCAACGTAAAGCCCGACATAATTTATGTGTCGATAAGCGGATGGGGACAGTGGGGGCCCGAGCACGACCGGCCCGGCTATGACCCGATGGCCCAGGCCGCCAGCGGCTTCATCTCGCTCAACGGCAGCGCCGACGGGCCGCCGGTCAAGGCGCCAACATTTCTTGGCGACGACCTTGCGGGATTGCACGGCGCTATCGGGGCGCTCGCCGCGCTCAAGCATCGCGACCAAACCGGCGAGGGCCAGCACGTGGATGTCGCACTGCTCGACGCGATGCTGTTCCAGTCCAATGGTTATCTGACGCTCGGCGCGCTCGGAATTCCGATCCGCCGATGGGGCAACGAATTTCCCTTCGCGGTGCCGACCAATATCTACCAATGCCGCGACGGCCGCGTTATAGCCGGCACGCTGCTCGATTCGCACTGGAAGGTGTTTGCGCGGATGGCGGGCCGTCCGGATCTGGCCGAAGATCCCCGCTTCGCGAGCATCCAATCCCGCGACCAGAATCGCGACGAGTGCAACGCGCTGTTCGCGCGATGGTTCTCGGAACGGACGGTTGGCGAGGCGGTCGCGGAGTGTACGGGCGCCGGTATCGCGTGCGCGCACGTGCGTTCCTACGAGGACGCGGCGCGCGATCCTCACGTGCTCGAACGCGAGATGCTGCAGCAGGTTACGCTCGAGAACGGAAGCGTTGCTCCGATAACCGGCCCGACAGCCAAGTTCTCACGCACGCCGACACGCATCCGCCATGGAGCGCCGGGACTTGGCGCGCACACCGAGGAGATACTCGAGGAAATAGGCGTTGACGCGGATGCTACCAAACGCCTGCGCGAGAAGAAGATTGTTTAGGCGCAATATCCTAGCTTCACGCCGCCGGCGCCGCCCCGGCCCTGAGCCGGAGCGCCGCTCGCTTATGTGACGGCGTGGAAAAGCTTCGCTCGCTGTCGGGCGCTAGCTCCTGCCTGCGCAGTTACGCGCGCAATCGTAGCATCGCGGCCATCGCGAGCAGGTCTGGATCGTTCCGCGCATTGGGTCGACCCTGATTGCCGCGGCGGCGTGGGTCTCGGGACAGACGACCTCGGTCTGTACGCCGATCACTCCGCGCCACGCCTCGCGAAAATCCGCGGCAAGCCGCGGATGACGTCCGAGCAGGACGCCGTACAGCGTTGCGGTCGCGACGAAATCGCCGATTATCGCGTTCCACCACGGCATCGCGACGCTCTCCGCAGGGCCGAGGATCATTACGAGCGTTATAAAGAATACGCTCATCGCAACGACGAAGATTGCGACCGGCGGGAGCAATGCCGTATCCCACTTCCCCTCGGTCAGCAGCAGGCCTCCAACCGCACCGATCGCCGCAAAGGCAGCGAAATGAAGCGGCAGATACGCCGAGAAGAAGACGCCGTGAAAAGCGGCGAGATTTCCCGTTGCGGCGGCAACCAGCGCCGTCCAGGCCATGATTGCCGCTGCACCGAAAAGCCCGCCGATAGCGCCATCGAGCATCACGCGTTTCGTGGAATTGTTCATGGCACGCCTCCTTTATGAATCCGAGCGTGCGTTGGGTTCCCGAAACACGATAAGTGCAAGTCATGTACCGCGTCGAAAAAATTGATGGTTGCGCGGCTCACGATGCTGCGATAGGAGCCATCCTGCTTCCTACGGAAACACGATGACCCGAACGACCGCCCACGTGGGCGAAGCGCTATTTTCCGCGTTGATAGGTGCCGACCAATTGGGTCTCGGCCACGATATGGCCGTGCATCGCCTTCTCAAGATCGGTCTTGGTCGGACGCTTCACGCCCGTCAATGCGGCGTCCAACGCGTAGAGCTTGAAAAAATAGCGATGCCGTCCGATTGGTGGGCACGGGCCGCCGTAACCCGTGCGACGCCAGTCGTTCAACCCCTCGACGGTGCCGTGCGGAAGCTGATTCGGCTTTACGCCCTCGGCGAGACCGTCGGCGTCGGGCGGAAGGTTGCACAGCACCCAATGAACCCAGACCATCTTCGGCGCGGCAGGGTCGGGCGCGTCGGGATCGTCAACCACAAGCGCGAGGCTTTTCGCACCGGCGGGAACGCCGCTCCATTCGAGCGGCGGAGAGACGTCCTGGCCGTCGCACGTGCAGCGCGCCGGGATCGCACCGTTATGCCTGAACGCTGGAGACGTAATCTTAAGCGCCATCGCCAAAGTCCTCCCGTGGGGCGTCGATGCAATCCGTGCGCCGTCACATCCCGATCAGGTCCGCCTTGACGATTACGTTGCGCAGGATCCGGACCGAGGCCGCATCGACCATCACGCCCTCGATCGCGACGGCGCCGAGTCCCTGCGCCTCGGCCTCGGCGTAGGCCTTGGCCAGCTTGCGCGCGCGCTCGACTTCCTTCTCAGTGGGCGAATAGACTTCGTTTGCGATTGCGATCTGGCTTGGATGGATCGCCCATTTGCCGACGAAACCGAGCACGCTCGCCCGCGTGGCTTCCACCCGGTATCCATCGGAATTTCTGAAATCCGCGTAAGGACCGTCAACCGCCTCGATTCCCGCCGCGCGCGCGGCGACCACGATCTTGTTGCGCGCGTAATGCCACATGTCGCCTGGATAGCCGCCGGGCAGCGCCCCGATCGCGCTCATCCTGATTCCCTGCGAGGCGGAGAAATCGCCGGGGCCGAAGATGAGCGCCTCAAGGCGCGGGCTCGAGCGCGCGATCTCCTCGGCGTTGATCAGCGCCTCGACTTCTTCGATAAGGCATTCCAGCGCGATTTTGCGCGTGAGCTTGAGCTTGGTCTCGATCTGGGTGAGCAGCGTGTCAACCCACCATACGTCGCGCGCGGCCTTGACCTTCGGGATGATGATCAGGTCGAGGTATTCGCCCGCTTTTTCGACGATCTCGATTATGTCCTCGTAGGCGTACTCGGTCTCGATGTTGTTGATTCGGACCGCGCGCGTTTTCTTTCCCCAGTCGAGTTTGCGCAACCCTTCGATAACCTTGCCACGCGCGCCGCGCTTCTCCTTCGGCGCGACCGAGTCCTCGAGATCGAGGAACACGAGGTCGGCGTCGCTCGCGGCGGCCTTCTCGATCATTTTCTCGCTGCTGGCGGGCGTGGACAGTTCAGAGCGTCGAAGCCGCATCATTGTTTACTCTCCTTCTCGTTGGCCGGATTTCCGCCCGGCGACAAGGCCGCGGCGGATTCGTGATGAATCACGCCCGCGCTCGCGAGCGATTCGATCTCTTCACGCCGGTAGCCAAGTTCCGACAGCACCGCGTCGGTGTCCTCGCCGAGAAGCGGCGCGCGGCTGCGCACGGCCGCCGGCGTGGAGGACATCTTGATCGGCGAGGCGGCGATAGCGACCTTGCGCTCGATTCCGGGATGGTCGATCGGCACGAGCATGCCGCGCCTTGCGGGATGCTCGTCCTCGAAAATGTCCTTCACGGTATTGACCGGGCCGCACGGAACCTTGCCGCCGAGCGCTTCGGCGATTTGCCGCTTGGTGCGCACGCTGGTCCATTCGCGCAGGAGCGCGCGCACCTCTTCTGCGCGGCGCACGCGCTGAGGATTCGTCACGTAGCGCGGATCGTCACCCAATTCGGGTCTTCCGATCGCCTCGCACAGGATTTTCCAATGGTTGTCGCCCGGCGCGGCGATCGCGATCCATCCGTCGGCCGCCTCGAACACGTCGAACGGGCAGAGAAACGAGACGCCGTTGCCCTCGGGCTTTGGAACATCGCCGAAGTACGAGTACTGGTAAACGATTCTTTCGCACACGGCGAGCACGCCGTCGTACATCGCGACGTCGACGAACTGGCCCTGTCCCGTGCGCTCGGCGTGCCGTACGGCGGCGAGCACTCCCAGCGCGAGGAACATCGCGGGCACGATATCGCCCACGCCCGCGCCGACCTTGGTCGGACGGTCCGGCGCAAGACCCGTGATCCCCATCAACCCGCCCATCGCCTGCGCCACGACGTCGAAGGCGGGCCAGTCGGCGTACGGGCTTTTGCCGCCGCGCGGATCGCCGAAGCCGCGCACCGTGGCATACACGAGCTTTGGATTGATCTCGCGAAGCATCTCGTAGGAGAGCCCCAGCCGATCCATCACGCCCGCGCGGAAATTCTCAACCAGTACATCGGCATCGCGCACGAGCCGCTTTACGATCTCGCGCCCCTGCTCGCGCTTGAGGTCCACCGCGATACTGCGCTTGTTGCGGTTCACGCTCTGGAAGTACGCGCCGAAGACGCGCAGGTGATCGTCGGCGGGGTAGGGCCCCACCTTGCGCGTCATGTCGCCGCCGAGCGACTCGACCTTGAGCACGTCGGCACCGAGGTCGGCGAGGATCATCGTGCAATACGGACCGGCCAGCGCCTGCGTCAGGTCGATTACCTTGAGCCCCGTCAAGGCGCCGCCGTTTTGCGCGGTCTTCACACGCTCTCCTTCACGGCGCGGCGCTTGACGAGCACGCGGCGCTCGGCTTCGCACACGACCTCGTCGCGATGGTTGAGGCCCCAGTGGCGAAACACGATTTCGCCCGCGTCAGGCCGGGCCACGTCGCGCTTTTCGAGCACTTCGGTGAACGCGTAGAGCGTGTCGCCGTGAAGGACCGGCGTCTTGAAGCGCACCTTGTCGAGCCCCAGTTCCATGATTGCGTTCTCGCCCGTGTCCTGCATCGCAAGCCCGATCACCAGCGCCGCGGTCACGCCGCCGAATGTAATGCGATGCTTGAAGGGCGAGCGCTCCATCAGATGCTCGTTGAAATGGCCCTGCGCCGTGTTCATCACGAGGTTCGTGATAAGCACGTTGTCGATTTCGCCGACGGTCTTGCCGCGCGCGTGCTCGTACACGTCGCCGACTTTGAAATCCTCGAAGTAATTGGCGTTTCCGGTGAGCGTCTCAAACCGCGGCTTCATCGCTTGCCTCCTTTTGCGGGTCGGCCCAGCAGATGGTCGGAGATGATGCGGAGCTGGATCTCCGAGGTGCCTTCGAAAATCTTGGTAAGACGCGCGTCGCGCCAGTAGCGTTCGAGCGGGAAGTCCTTCGTATAGCCGTAGCCGCCGTGAATCTGCAGCGCCTGGCTGGTTACGCGCTCGGCCATCTCGGTTGCGAACCACTTCACCATCGCCGCTTCCTTGTCGCATCGGCGCCGGCCGTCAGCTTCGGTCGCGACGTGATACATCAACTGGCGCGCGGCCTCTATCTCGGTCGCCATTTCGGCGAGCTTGAATCGTATCGCCTGGAACTCTCCGATCTCGCGCCCGAACTGGACGCGCCGATGCGCATACGTCAGCGCGTCTTCGAGTCCCCCGCGGGCAAGCCCGATCGCACGCGCGGCGGTGTGCACCCGCGCCACTTCAAGCCCGCTCATGGCGCTGCGAAATCCCGTCCCGCTGCCGCCGAGCAGCGCCGAAGCGGGCAGGCGCAGGCCGTCGAAGTGCAGTTCCCAAGTCTTCCATCCGAAGTAGCCGATCTTGCGGATCGGGGTGCCTGTCAGGCCGGGCGGGAACTTGCCGCGCTCCTTGAGCACGAGGAAGCGGCTGATTCCCGCGTATCGCCGTTCGGGATCGGGCGGCTCGCTGCGCGCGAACACGATGATGAAGTCGGCGCCGTCGGCGAACGTGCACCAGGTCTTGGTGCCATTGATGACCCATTCGTCGCCGTCGCGCGTCGCGCGGCACGAGATGTTCGCGACGTCGGAGCCGGCGTCGGGCTCGCTCAAGGAAAACGCGCCGAGAAATTCACCCCGCGCCATCCGCGGCAGATACTCGCGCCGCTGTTCCTCGGTGAAACCGCCGCCAAGGCCGTTGCCGCGCGCGATTATGCTCGCGACGCTCATCCACGCCCGCGCCAGTTCCTCGGTGACGAGCGCGTACTCGAACACTCCGAGCCCGAGACCGCCGTATTCCTCCGGAATCAGGATCCCGAAGTAGCCCAGTTCGGCCATCTTGCGCCGAAGCTCCATCGGGATGTCGCCCTGGACCGGATCGAGCTGGTTGGCGACCGGCAACACTTCCTTCATCGCGAAGTCGTGCGCGGTCTGCTGGATCATCAGGCGTTCTTCAGTCATGTGGCTCATCGGGCCGGGCCTCGCTTGTTCACGAAGTTGGTGCGGCGAAAATCGATCACGAGTTCGCCGCCGCCGTTGAAACCCTCGGTATGCCAGGTCACGATTCCGCTCTCCGGGCGGCTCGTCGATTCGCGCCGGTCAACGACCGTGCTGCGCGCGACCAGCGTCTCGCCGGCAGAAACCGGCTTGTGAAAGGTGAGAGCGTCAACGCCGAGAAAGAGCCCGCCGCCTTCGCTCAGGTCCTCGACCGAAAGCCCGAAGACCACCAGGAAAACCAGCATCGGGTTTACGACCACGCCGCCATGCCCGTGGCTGCGGGCATAGTTGGCGTTGAAGTAGAGCGGGTTGTAGGAGAGCGTCAGCGTGCTGAACAGGCTGTTGTCGCCCTCGTTGATGGTTCTGCCCCAGTGATGCTCGAAGACGCGGCCCGGCTCGAAATCCTCATAGCAGTGCCCCTTGGGGAGCTTCCTGGCGCGCGCCCGGAGTTCTTCATTCATCTTGCGTCCACTCCGATTCGTGTTTCATCTTTCAACGATTCATGTCGCGGCGCTTCTTCGGTCAACCGAGCAGAGCACTCAGGCGATCGAGCCTGTCGAGCCGCTCGACGTTCCAGAGCATCTCGAGCGCCTGGCCGGCGGCTTTGTCCGTGCGGCCTGCGAAGCCGAAGCAGTCGGCGAATTTGTCCGCAATTTCGTCGTCGCCAAGCGGATTCGCCGACGTTCCGCGCGGTTCGGCGACTTCCTCAACGAGGCGTCCGCCGTCCCTCCGCTCGACGGTGAGGCGGGCGAACGTGGCGCGAGTTCCCTCCTCGACCGCGACGTCGTGCTTTGCGGGCGTTACCTTTTCAAGCAGTGCACGCGCCTCGGGCCGCCGGACCATCTCGTCCGTGAACGTCGCGAGAACGACTTTTCGGTCGAGAAACGCCGCGGCGAGGGCGTATTCGAGGCTGAACTTGCCTTCGAGGCCGGTTTTCGGGCGATGGTGAATCAGGGGCGAAAGGAAAAACGGGCTGAGTTCCGCGCGAACCGACGCGATATCAGCGGCGCGCAGATCGAAGCGCTGCGCAAGCGAGAGCGCTGCGTCGAGACTCGCGTGCGTGCAATAGCAACACGGATATTTCTTCACGCTGAGGCCCGGACGCTCGAGCGTCCATCCTTCCATGTTTGCGACCGCTTTTTCCGGCTCGCACGGGCCCGCGGCGTAAACTGCGAAATATCCCAGCGGAGATTCCAGAATCGCCGGATCGGCGGTGAAGCCCGCGCGTGCGAGCCTGACCGCGGTTACGCCCGACCATGCCGCGTGACCCGGATGGAACGGCTTGGTCATCGTGCCGAAGTTGCGCCTGAGCCCCGAGGCCTGCGAAGCCGCGATACCAAAGGCGCGCGCGGTCTCCTCGGCATCGAGACGGTACGCTTTGGCGGCAGCCGCCGCGGCTCCGAGCACGCCCAGCGTGGACGTCGAATGCCATCCGAGCAGGTAATGGCTTTCGCCGAAGGCGCGCATGATTTTCGTCTCGACCTCGACGCCGGTCACATACGCGGTCAGAAGATCGCGCCCGTCGCCACCCTCATCCTCCACCGACGCCATCGCGGCGAAAACGACCGGGACGCTCGGATGCCCTACGGTGTTCACGTCGTCGTAGTCGAGCGCGTGGCCGGCGATCGCGTTCACCATCGCGGCAGCCTGCGGCGGAAGCTTGAGGCCCGCGCCGTCGGCTGGTGCGAGCACGGTTGCGGCCGGACGTCCGCCATCCTCACGCGCGAGCTTCGAGGCGATACGCGCGGCGGGTTCGACACTGCCCGCAATCGCGCATCCGATCGTATCGATCAACGCACGGCGGGCGATTTTCCGCACCGGCTCCGGAATCCGGTCGCAGGTCATCTTGACCACGTAATCGGCAAAGACACGCGTTATATCCATGGGATTTCCTCGAGCGAATGGAATACCGGATCCTTCAAGCCCATCTTCGAGCCGGAATGAACACGTTCGGGCCGGCTTATCCTGGGCCGGCGATTACCGCCGGGCGAGCCCATCTACACTCCAACCTCGTTAGTGCAAGACCACGGCTTTGGCAAATGAAATAAAACCGCCGCGCGAAGCAGCGCACAGCCCGTCTCGCCGGGCTCCGCTCGGAGCAAGTCATGCTGGTGACGGGAGCGAGTGGATGCGTTGCGAGATGAACGAGGTCTCACGCGCGCCGCGCGTCATTTGGATGATCGCGAGTTCGCGACTGTCTCCCTGGCGGGCGGCGTTGTCGGCGGCGCGACCGTGAACGACCAGTCGTAAGTTTTGTCTCCAGCCGTGACCGAAACCTTGTAGACGCCGGGTTTGAGCGGCCTTCGCGGAATTATCACTGCCGCACCGAGAAAACGCAGAAAAGGCGCGGTGATCGCAACCAGGATCTTTTCGTTCCGCTCCGTGATTTTGGCCGAGGGAATTGCGCTCACCGGCTTCGAGGTGGACGTAGGCGACTGCTTGGGAATCTTGTACGTGTATCCGCTGACGAGGCAGTTTTCGATTTCGGTTCCCTCGCGGGTGAGTGAATGTTTCGTGATTCTGGACGGACTATCAGCGCGCCGTTCGGCTCCGAACTGAATCGTGATCGGCGCTCCGGTCGGCGGCGCATAACCGGGACACGAGAGCAGCGGATTGTAAAAGTCGCGCCCGGCGTACGAGGTGATGCTGGTGATGGAACCGTCGGGAGGGAATTCGATCGGCTTGCGCAGCTTGCCAAAGGACAGCGGGAAGACGCCGAGATGCGAATTCCACATCAGCGGTTCCTGACCTTTATATAGTTTCCGGTGCACTTTCGCCGGCAGGCCGTAATGAGGAACGAAAACGGCAACGCAACGCACGTTGTCGCAAAACGTGCCGCCGGCTACCTGGAAAAGCTGCGGATGCATCAGGCCGACGAGCTGGAACGGGATCGAAAACAACTGGTCGATCAGTTCCTTGCCGGTCAGATTGGGGTCATCACTCGACAGCACGACTCCGTCCCAGGCGGCGGTTGCACTGGCGCTGCTATACCATTGGGTACCCAGCCGTTCGTTGTGCCAGGCCGCGGCGTGCGGATAGATCGAGAGTTGTTCGCTTTCGAAGACCGCGTCGCCGCCGATGATTTTGTTCTCGACCAAGTAGCGCGCGTGACCGGCGGCGGCCGCGTCGCCAGCTTTGTCGTCGGTAACCGCCGGAAGTTTCGCCATCACCCGATAATGGTTGAGCCGGGCGATCGCGTCGCCGATGAAATCGGGAGAAGCAATTGCGCCGGCAGGATGCGTGCTGGCCGCGGCGGCGTGGGCTCTCGCAGCGGTGATTGCGCAGAAAGCGACGGCCGCGACCAGCGCAAGAACTTTCGCGCGACGGCGAGCTAATCCCTCGCGTGCCACCTTACCCGCCGCGAACTACGGCGCTTCGCATAGTCCGGCCCTGCGCAGGAAGTCTATATCTTTGCTCGTAAGAGGAGGTCCGCTTACCACCGCCGCATGTTGGACTGCCTGGGTTTCCCTGTCGACCTCGCATCGTACTTCCACCAGGAGTTTGTGGTGAGGACCGTACACCCAACTGAAATACTCGATACGCGAGTTCATTTGCTCGGCAAGTGCGTGATCGACACTGAGTTTCGGTCCGTGAGTATTCTGGCAGATCCAGGCCGGATTGACCTGGCAGACGTCATTGCTTGTCGATGGCACCGAGTCTGGCGGTGGATGGACAGACGACTGCGGCGCGCAGGAAAAGATCGCAAGGCCGAGCGATGCACACAGCGCCGTCCCGGCGGCCCTTTTGATAGCGGGCAGATTCATCGCGGCTAACAGGGAGCTAGCTAGCATATCGCGCGCGGCCGCATCAAGCAGCGCACCCACGCACTCCCTGCCGACCGCGCGAGGGACTATTTGTAGAATGTTTCGGCGATTCGGCGCTGATGTTCCGCGACCTTATCGGCGGAGATGAACACCGCGGGCGCCGTGAGCGTCATCGAATCGGCAGTTGCCCAGACCCTCTCGACGCGCTCGCGAACCTCGTCGCGCGTGCCGGCGATCCCGAACGTGGTCACCATCTCGTCGGGTATCGCCTTCAGCATCGCGGCCGTGTCCCCGCGCGAGGCCGCCTGAAAGGCAGCGCGCGCCTCGGCACCGAAACCATGCGCGGCGAAGTACTTCTCGTACTGCTCCATCGAGGCGTAAAACGCGACGGTGCCGCGCGCGTCGTCGATCGCCTGCCTGCGATTCTCGTCGATCGCGACAAAGGCCCACACGTTGAGGTCGAATTCCGAGCGTTTGCGGCCGGCCTTTTTCAGCGACTCCTCGAGGTTGGTCTTCACCTCGTTTTCGATCCATCGCGCCGACCAGATCGGATGGCCGGGAAGGCCGTCAGCGAGCTCGCCGGCAAGCCTGACGGCGCTTTCGAACACCGCGGGCAGATAGATCGGAATGCGGCTGCGCACCGGAGGGGTGAGCGTCCTGAAGCCCGTCAGGTCAAGCTGGTGGTATTCGCCTTCGATTTTGCCGAGCTGGCCGGTAGGCGCGCCGGCAATTATCTCGCGCACGATACGGACGACTTCGCGCAGATGGGCGAGCGGTTTTCCGTAGGTTACGCCGTGCCAGCTCTCATTCCACCATCTGATGCTGGTTCCCAGTCCGAGCACCGTCCGGCCGCCGCTGATGATGTCGATATCGATCGCGCTCAGCGCCGTCTCGAGCGGGCTTCGCGTGAAGGCGAGAGCGACGCCGGTTCCGAGCTTGACCCGCTTCGTCGCCATCGCAAGCGCGGCCAGCGGAACGAACGGGGGGCCGTAGAGCTGGACAGTCCAGATTCCTTCGAGTCGCGCGGCCTCGTATCCCGCGGCGATATTGGCCATCGTCGCACCGTCGGCGACCATGCACACGCCCCAATAACGGCGATTTCCGTTCATCCGATTCTTCCTTTGCAGCGGCGCAAATCTTCGAGCGCTACCCTTTTAGCACAGGCCGCCACCGGACGCATCGCCGCCGAACAAGGCCGCACGTCTGTTCAGACGCGGGCGTGCACGCGGCGGCTATCCGCAAAGCGCGTCGGCGAGTGCGCGCAGAAGTTTCGCGCCGTCGCCGCGCCATGCGCTTCCGTGCATGCACGCCAGCGTCGTCGGATTGGTCGCGGCCAGCCGTTCCAGCATCGTGCGCGCGTTGATGGTGTGCGAGAAATAATCCATACGCGCGCGAAACGCCTCGCTCGGGCCCAGGATGTTCGACTCGGTGAGCGGCGCGGGATTGTTGCCGGCCTGTGCAAGCAGGTCGCCGCACAGGAACGTGCGCGTGCTTTCCTCGAGCATCAAGCCGCACTCCCACGCGTGCGGCAGATGCGGCGTGTCGAACCATCGCACCGAGTGCCTGCCCAGCGTGAGCGCTTCGCCGTCGGCTATCTCGCGCGGCATCCGGTCCGCGAGGTCCTCGATCGAAACCGAGGCCGCGACCCGCCCGCACAGCGGAACCGCCGCCGGCGCCGCAGCAAGCCATTGGTTGAGTGCGCCGCATTCGTCCGCCTCGACGTGCGAGAAGGCCAGGTAGGTCAGCCGTTCGACCGGCATCACGCTCGCAACGGCTTCGCGCACCAGCGGGAACATCTTGCGAAGCCCGGTGTGAAACAAAAGCGGCGCGTCATCGACGATGAGGTACTGGTTGAAGGTAAAGCCGCCGGGGATTACGTCGGGCGAAACTGGGGTGCTGATTCGATAGATTCCGTCGGCAATCTCGTTGACATTCGTGCCAGAGTCCTTGTTCGTAACGGCCATAGCGGCGACCTCCATTTCCTCGGCGGGGCGAGAGGGACCGACACTACCCTCGCGCCATACCGACGGACAAGGCGCGGCTCGTCGGTTCACAATTCCGCTCGCGCCCTTCGGTTCGCCCGGCGACGCCAAAGTACCGAAGGCGGCATTTGTCGCGGAAAGCGCCACGTTTTGGCTCCTTAGGTTCCACAGGCCACGGCAAGCGCATAGGCGCAAACAGAGGGTTTAAGGAACCGTGTTCAATCGTCACCGCGTCGGTTGGAGGCTGACTTTCTGGTTGTGTCCGACTGCACCGGGGCAACGCCGCCACGCGGTTGGCATATAAGCTGCACTTCGTTGCGGCGGGCGGCAACTGACAACGTTCACGGGGCATCCTGGCGTTAACGCCGCCGGCCGTCGTCGCAATTCAGTATCCCGCTGGGCCTGCGACGAGGGAGAAGCTGGGGAGGGCTTATGTCCGACGCGACATTCGACGCTGTGATCATCGGAGCCGGTCACAACGGTATGGCGTTGGGAGCGTACCTGGCGAAGAGCGGCTGGAAGGTCGGAATCTTCGAAAAGCGCGGCGAGGAGGGCGGCGGACTGTGCACCGAAGAACTCACGCGCCCCGGCTTTCTACACAACGTTCACGCCAACTATCACACCCTCGTCGGTATCTGTCCGGTATACGACGACCTTGAACTGGTGGGCGCTCACGGGTTGCGCTACGTGCAGCCCGAGGTCCAGATGGCGAGCGTGTTCGCCGACGGGCGCGCGTTGACAGTACATACCGACCTGGACAAGACCTGCGCCTCGATGGCGCGCTTCTCGACGCGCGACGCCGACACGTTCCGTCGCTTGTACGAGGAGACGCGCGGCTACCGCGACCTCATCCTGCGCACGCTGATGTACTCGGCGCCGCTCTCGATGCGCGATATCACGCGCGCGATGCATCTGTGGGGCGTTGAGGAAAAGAGCGAGTTCCTGAGCGTCCATCTGCGTCACGAGACGATCACCGAGTTTCTCGACCATCATTTCGAGAACGAGCGCATCAAGGCGCACCTGGCGTTTCACGCGGCGCTCGCCGGTTACGCGACCGATCGGCGCGGTCTTGCGGTCTCGTTTCCGCTGCTGCTGAGCAAGATCGACAACTGGCACGTATGCCTGGGCGGCTCGCACGCGCTGGCACATTCGCTTTGGGAGTCATTCGCGCACGCTGGCGGGAGAGTGTTTCTCAAGCACGGCGTGGAAAGAATCGTGGTCGAGGACGGCAAGGCGACCGGGGTCGTGCTGGAGGACGGAAGCCTGATCAAGGCGCGTTACCTGGTCGCAAGCTCGATCAGCCTCGAGCAGACGTTCCTCTCCATGGTCAGGCCGGAACAGTTGCCGGCCGCGGTGAAGAAGGAAGTCGAGCATTTCCCGCACATGGACGCGTCGTTCTTCAGCGTTCATCTGGCGATGGCGAAGGCGCCCGACTATCGGGCGGCGGATTTCGACCCCGACGTAAACAAGGCGTGGGTCATCAATCTCGGCTATGAGAGCGCGAGCGACCTGAATGACGACTGGCGCGCGCTTCGTTCCGGACGGCTGCTCGAACCGAGGCCAAACGCCGCCGTCAACACGCTCTTCGACCGGGCCGACGCACCCGAGGGCTGCTACACGGGACTGCTGCGCCAGCTTGCTCCTTTCGCATTGAGCGACGGCGGCCCTTCGGGATGGGACCGGATCGCGCGCGAGTACGGCGAGCGATGTATCGACGTGTGGAAGGCCGCCGCTCCGAACCTTGGCGACGGCGCGCTGCTCGAGTGGACGACATATACCCCGCTCGACATCGCGCGGCGCATCCCGAACATGGTCCAGGGCGACTGGATCGGCGGGCTCATCGACCTTGACAACCTGCTTGACCGCCGGCCCGGTCCGGTCCTGTCGGACTACCGCACGCCGATCGCCGGCCTTTACATGTGCGGCGCCACCCAGCATCCGCACGGCTTTGTCACTTTCGGGCCGGCTTACAACGCGCTCGACGCGATCGCGCGCGATTTCAAGCTGGAACGCTGGTGGTCATGAAACAGGGCGACGAGCGGGTCGAGGTGACGCTTGCCGAGGGGGCGCGAAGCGGCCTTGCCTCGATTGTGCAGCAGTATCTCGACCAGCAACTGTCGGAATCCGCCGCGCGGCGCGCCAGGGCGGCGAAGCTTCGCGGACGGCTCGGCCTCAGCGCGACCGACTACGGCGTTTCGGTGACGGTGGATTTCGGTCCGCACGGGATTGCGATCATGGACGGGATGCAGGCGCCGCTCGACGCCTCGATAGCAGGTCCTTACGCCTCGCTCACAAGGTTGCTTCAGGGGCGCACGAACCCGCTCGTCGAGCATCTGCGCGGACGGCTCAAGGTTACGGCCACCTTGCGCAACCTGCTTCTTCCGCTGCGGGTGCACGGGCTGGTCAAGCTCTCGCCCGAGCGTGCACGCTGACGATGGGAGCGCGGTAGTTATGCCGGATGCAATCTACGACGCGGTGATTATCGGAGCCGGGCACAACGGACTGTGCCTGGCGGCTTACCTGGCGAGAGCCGGAATGAAGGTCGGCGTCTTCGAGCGCCGTCACGACGAGGGCGGCGGCGCCCATACCGACGAAGCCACTGTGCCGGGCTTCTGGCACAACCTCCATGCGCAATACATGGAGTTCATCGACTACATGCCGTTCTACCACGATTTCAATCTGCCGAGCTTCGGGGCGCGGATGATAAAGCCCGAAGCGCAGGTCGGAATCGCATTCGCCGACGGCCGTCCGCCGCTCGTCATTTATCTGCCGGAACTTGCCGACAAGACCTACCGCAGCATCGCACAGTATTCCCGCCATGACGCCGAGGTGTTCAACGAGGTCCGGCGCAAGGTGATGGAGGCCGACCGTTACATCGCGGCGCTGCTGTATTCTCCGACGCCCGATGAATCGCGCGGCGAAAGCACCGATCCCGAAGTCGCGGGCAGGCTGCTCGAACTGTGCGGCGCGCTCGGGCTCAGCGCCGAGGCGATGCATCACTCGCCCAAGGTCATTATCGACCGGCTTTTCGAATCGACCGAGCTTCGCGCGACACTCTAT
>JAJYMR010000391.1 GCA_021786815.1 Deltaproteobacteria bacterium | reverse complement strand
GCGGTTACCGTTGCAACGCTGCCCGTGCCGATCGAGGAAGCGAGCGAATTCGGGATCGTGGATGTGGATTCGGGCCTGCGGATCCATCGCTTCGACGAAAAGCCCCGCGAGCCGCGGGCGATGCCGGGTGCGCCAAGGCGATGCCTCGCCTCGATGGGCAATTACCTGTTCGACCCCGAGGTGCTGATCAAGGCGCTGGTTGACGATTCGACCAAACCCGGAAGCCATCACGACTTCGGCAAGGATCTGATCCCGGAACTGATAGGGCGGGTTCCGGTTTACGCCTACAATTTCATGACCAACCATATCCGGGGTGACTCGGAGCTGAACACGGCCTACTGGCGCGACGTTGGGACGCTGGACGCCTATTTCGAGGCGAACATGGATCTGCGCGACGCGCGCCCGCATCTGAACCTGTACAACAGTTACTGGCCGCTCAGGACGGCCTATTACGACCAGCCGCCGGCCAAGTTCGTCTTCAACGAGCACGGTCGGCGCGGCGAGGCGCTGCATTCGGTCGTGTCCGAGGGATGCATCGTTTCGGGCGGTGTGGTACGCAATTCGGTGCTCGGCCGGTCGGTGTTCATACATTCATACAGCGAAGTCGATGACTCGGTTCTGATGGATTACGTCGAAGTGGGACGTCACGCCAGGATTCGCCGCGCGATAATCGACAAGAACGTCTATATCCCCGAGGGCGAGACGATCGGTTACGACCTCGAGCGCGACCGCAAGCGCTTCTTCGTGACCGAGTCGGGCCTCGTGGTGATACCGAAGGCGCCCAAGCGCGAGCGAATCGCCTTCTAAGTGAGCCTGCGTCCCAATGGAGACAACAGCGGAATCCAAGCCACCCGAAGAATACGGCCATCGCGCCGGCGCAGCCGAGGACCCGAACAGCCATTCGTTTCCCCGTTCGCTCCCGCGCGCCACGGGCAAGACGCTCAGGCGCCAGGGACCCGAACTCGACCTGAAGAGCCGGCTTCTGTTTTACCTGATGGCCGCGACGCTTCACGCGCTCAGCCTCATCCCGGATTTCATCCTGTACCAACTCGGAGGCGTGTGCGGATTCATCGCCTACCTGCTCGACCGCCGGCACGTGAAGATCGGGATGAAAAACCTCGAGATAGCCTATCCCGAGCGCACCGAGGCCGAACGTCGGCGGATCCTGCGCGCGTCGTACGTCAATCTGGGCAGAAGCGGGTCGGAATGCGTGCGGCTGGGGGGATTCTTTTACCGCCGGCTTAAGAAACGCGTGCGATATGAGCGGCTCTGGTACTGGGACGAAGTCCAAAAGAGGTATCCGGGCCGCGGCGTGCTGGTCCTGACAGCGCATTTCGGCAACTTCGAGCTTCTGCCGGCGGCGCACGCGATGCATGGTTTCCAGATAAGCCTGGTCCATCACACCCAGCGCTTTCTGGCCGGCGACGCGCTCATCGGCTTCATCCGCAACCGCGCGGGAGTGGACACGCTGCGCAAGCATTCGGCGGCGCGCGCAGTCCTGAAGGCGCTTCGCGAGGGATTGCTGGTGGGTATCCCGTTCGATCAGAACGCCAAACGGAGCGAGGCGGTCTTTGTTCCGTTCTTTGGCGAGCCCGCCGCCACCGCCAGCGGACTCGCGCGGCTGGCGGTGCTCTCGGGTGCGCCGGTGCTGCCGGTTTTCATCATTCGCGAACCCGACGGGCGCCATCATCGCATCGAGATCCAGGACGAGATCGAACTTCAGCGAAGCGCAGACGCGGAGGCCGATCTGGTCGTGAACACGAAACGTTTCGTAAAGGCGGTCGAGGACATGGTCAGGCGCTACCCGGAGCAGTTTCTCTGGACGCACAGGCGTTTTCGCACCCGACCGCGCGGGATGCGCCCGATTTACGACTGAAACCGTTGCGAGCTATCGCCGCAAAACGCAGCCGTGCCCGCGTGAACGCGCCGGCCGGGAAACAGGGATGGGGTTACTGAGGCCGCAGACGCGCGCGCTTCCCGCATCGTTGGCAGGTACTTCCGGAATCCATGCTTTCCTACTTTCAGGCGATCATACTGGGGCTGCTTCAGGGCATCTCCGAACTGTTTCCGATTTCGAGCCTCGGCCATAGCGTAATCATCACGGGCCTTCTCGGATGGAGCATCGACCGTCACGGCAATTACTTCCTGGCGTTCCTGGTTGCCACCCATTTCGCGACCGCGCTTACCCTGTTCTGCATCTACTGGAAGGATTGGGTGCGGATAATCTCGGGCATCTTCAGGTCCGCTTTGAAAAGGGAGATAAGCGACGCGGATACCGACGCGAAGCTCGGATGGCTCCTGGTCGTGGGCACGGTTCCGGCCGGGATGGTCGGGCTTTTGTTCCAGGACCAGGTGAAAAAACTTCTCATATCGCCGATTTTCGTCGCACTGTTTCTCGCGGCGAACGGAGCGCTGCTCTATCTCGCGGAAATCCTGCGGAAAAAGGCGAAAGGCGCCGGTCAAGTGAAGGACGCCGACAGGAGTATCGCCGCGGATCTCTCATGGTGGCAGTCGCTCAAGGTCGGGATGATGCAGATAATCGCGCTGCTGCCGGGATTTTCGCGAACCGGCTCGACGATCGCCGGCGGCCTGATGGTCGGGCTGTCGCATGAAGACGCGCTTAGATTCTCATTCCTTCTCGCGACGCCGATTATCGGAGCCGCGGCGGCGCTCAAGCTTCCGGGACTGCTCGCGTCGGGCAATCGGGCTGCCATCGGTACTGCGCTCGTGGGCGGTCTTTGCGCGGCGATAGCGGCGTACCTCGCGGTCAAATTCCTGACGCGATATTTCAAGACGAGAACGCTCACGCCGTTTGCGATCTACTGCGCGCTTTTCGGATTGCTGAGTCTGAGCCTTCTGCGCTGAGCGCAACTCGCGCGATCAGCAGCCCCCTCCCGGCCTTCCTGCGCGACTGAACGCCAGGGAAGGAGTCAGAAAGATTATTCCGCTACTGGAACGCGGTGACAGTAGAAGCGCCGCCGAACGAAATAGTTATTGGTCACCTTTCCCTTCAGGGAAGGGGCCGGGGGTTAG